>JAICVH010000179.1 GCA_025935435.1 Burkholderiales bacterium | reverse complement strand
GGGAGGGCGCCGACATGGTGATGGTGAAGCCCGGCCTGCCGTACCTCGACATCGTGCGTCGTGTGAAGGACACGTTCGGCATGCCGACTGCCGTCTACCAGGTGTCGGGCGAATATGCGATGCTGAAGGCCGCCGGTCGCGCCGGCTGGCTCGACGAGCGCGCGTGCGTGCTCGAGGCGCTGACCGGAATGAAGCGCGCCGGCGCCGATGCGATCCTGACCTACTTCGCGCTCGACGCCGCGGCATGGCTGAAAGCATGAGGCGGGCACGAGAGGCGACGTTCGAGCGATGCAAACCGCTCGTCCCTACCCCGGTACCTAGCCCTCGTCCGTAGCCTCCCGTCCTTCGCTTGCGAGCACTTCCGCGAGCGCCTGCGCATTGAGCCGCACATCGTCTGATCCCCGGCGCGGACGCTGCCGCGCGGCTTGAGGCGTGCGCACGATGAGGCGCACGCCGCCGCGCCGCGTGTCGATGAGCAGTTCCGGCGCCGCATGCATCGGTACGCCGGGCGCCACGCGATACGCAACGTCGCCGTTGATGAGCGCGAGTTCGACCGCCTTCGAATCGTCGGCGATCAGCTCGATACGGATGTCGCTGTGTTCGGTCGCCCAGCCTGCAGCCACGCCGCCGACGAGCCGCGGCTCGAATTCCGCGAGTTCGCGCAGCCACCGCAGCGCTTCTTCACGCTGGCCGCGTAGCGTCGCCGCATGCTCGTCGCCGCCGAAGAGCGCATGGTGCGCGGCGAGTGCCGCCTCGATCTCCTCGTCCGCAGGGAGGGCCGTGCGTTCGGGTAACAGCAGCTGACGAACCGCCTTCCGCTTCGCGAGCGACCAGTCTGCGATGCCATGATCGGCGATCAGCCGCGCGGCGAGGTCGGCGATGCGCGCGCGATCCTGACTGTCACGCCCGCGCATTTCGGTCGTATCGCGTGCCATGGCGGCCTCCCGGAAACGAGAATCGTCGCGACGCGTTCAGAACAGCTGATCGCGCACGTCGCGGGTCGGTGCCGCACCCGGCATGAGTGCGGGCGCCAGTGCGTCCTGCGACATTCGCGGCGTGAACTCGGCGAGGAACCAGTCCGAATACCGGCTCGAATCATCGCGCAGGCCCGTCTCCGGATTGATGCGCAGCGACACGACGCCGGACGGCGTTTCGTACGCCTGCTCGGGCACGCCCTTCAGCGCACGCTGCATGTAGCTGATCCAGATCGGCAACGCTGCGGCGCTCCCCGTTTCGTTGGATCCAAGCGTCTTCGGCTGGTCGTAACCGATCCACGCGATGCCGACCTGCGCGACGTTGAACCCGCAGAACCACGCGTCGACGTTTTCGTTCGTCGTGCCGGTCTTGCCGGCCAGGTCCTTGCGCTTCAGTTCGAGCGCGCGCGTTGCAGTGCCGGACGTGATCACGTCCCGCAGTAGCGTCGTCATGATGAACGCGTTGCGTGGATCGATCGCGCGCTCCGCATCCTTGCGCGCCAGCGTGGGCTTGGCCTCCGACAGCGGCACGTCGCGGCTGTCGGTGATCTTGCTGATCAGGTACGGCGTCACGCGATAGCCGCCGTTTGCGAACACCGAATAGGCGGTCGCCATTTGCATCGGCGTGGCCGCGCCTGCGCCGAGTCCCATGGTCAGGTACGCCGGATGAAGCTTCGGGTCGAAGCCGAAACGCGCGATGTAGTCCTGTGCGTATTGCGGGCCGATCGCCTGCAGCACGCGAACGGTGACGAGGTTCTTGGATTTCGCGAGCGCGGTGCGAAGGCGCATCGGACCGTCGAACTTGCCGTCGTAATTCTTGGGCTCCCACGCTTCGCCACCGGCACGCTCGGCGGGCACGAAGAACGGTGCGTCGTTGATGATCGTGGCCGGCGTGAATCCCTTTTCGAGCGCCGCCGAATAGATGAACGGCTTGAACGCCGAACCCGGCTGGCGCAGCGCCTGCGTGACGTGATTGAACTTGTTGCGGTCGTAATCGAACCCGCCGACCAGCGCGAGGATCGCGCCGTCGTCCGGTCGCACCGAGACGAACGCGGCCTCGACCTGGGGCATCTGCGTGATCGTGTACTGCCCCTTGTCGTCGCGCAGCAGCCGGATGATCGCGCCCCGGCGCAGCTTCTGGTTGGCGGGCGCCTTGTCGGCCAACGCGCGCACCGCGAGCTTCAGACCCGCGCCCGTCACTTCTGCCTGATCGCCGTTCGCAAGCACGGCGCGTACCTGCGCAGCCGCCGCCTGCAGCACGACGGCGGTCAGCATGTTGTCGCTGTCGGGGTTCTCCTGGAACACGCGATCGAGCACCTGGTCCTGCTCGGCTTGGTCGTCCGGCAGGTTGACGAAACCGTCGGGGCCGCGATAGCCATGACGCTGGTCATAGTCGAGCACGCCCTTGCGCACGGCGACGTACGCGGCCTCCTGGTCGGCGCGGCGGATCGTCGTCCACACGGTGATGCCGCGGGTATACGCGTCCTCGCCGTACGCGTCGAACACCACCTGCCGCGCCATCTCGGCGACGAATTCGGCATGTACGGACAGCGGCTCACGCAGGATCACGCGCGGCGCCAATGGCTCGCTTTGTGCTTTTCGGAACTGGTCGTCGTCGATATACCGCAGCTCATGCATCCGTCGCAGCACATACAGCTGGCGTGTCTTCGCCCGCCGGGGATTGCTGATCGGGTTGTACGCCGAGGGGGCCTTGGGGAGCCCCGCCAGCATCGCGGCCTCGGCAATGCTGATGTCGGCCAGCGGCTTGCCGAAATAGATCTGCGAGGCGGCGGCGAAACCGTACGCGCGCTGGCCGAGGAAGATCTGGTTCACGTAGAGCTCCAGGATCTCGTCCTTCGGCAAGCTGGCCTCGATCTTCCAGGCGAGCAGCGCTTCCCGGAGCTTCCGCGACACCGTCTTTTCGCGGGTGAGGAAGAAGTTGCGGGCGACCTGCATCGTGATCGTGCCCGCGCCCTGCTGGGTCCCCGCGGTGACGTTGGCAAACGCCGCCCGCAGCACGCTCAAATAGTCCACGCCGCCGTGTTGGTAGAACCGTTCGTCTTCGGCGGCCAGAATCGCATGTTTCATGACATCCGGGACTTCGCCGATACGCACGATCGCACGCCGCTCCTCGCCAAATTCGCCGAGCAGGTCCCCGTCCGCGGACACGACGCGCAGCGGGATCTTCGGCTGGTAATCGGTCAGTGCGTCGAGAGGGGGAAGCGTCGGCCACAACAGCGCCAGCACGAACGCCCCAAGCAGCGCCCCGACGACGGCGAGGCCGCCGATGACCGAGGCGGTATAGAGTAGCCAGCGCTTTAGCACAATGGAATAAAAGAGATGTTTGGACGGGGGTCAGACCCCGGGTATTGGGCGCGCTTGCAACACTCGCCCGCCGTAAATCAAACAATTTGACAACAGTTGCACTTGTTGCCAGAGTTTAATGTAGATTGTCAGCAACCGGGCCACCCGCCATGATCGCCGAAAACCTCACGTCCGTGCTCGACTTGTTCAAAACCAGGGCGCCGAGCCTGATTGGGGTGGATATCGCCTCGACGTCGCTCAAGCTCGTCGAACTGTCCGACGGCACCAAGGGCATGTACCGTCTCGAGCGGTACGTCATCGAGCCGCTGCCGAAGGACGTCGTCACCGACGGCAACGTCCAAAACATCGAGCTCTGCAGCGACGTGCTGAAGCGCGCCTGGAAGCGCCTCGGCAGCCGCAACCGAAACATCGCCCTCGCGTTGCCTGCTGCGATGGTCATCACCAAGAAGATCATCGTGGCCGCCGGTCAGCGCGAAGAGGACCTCGAGCTCACGGTCGAGGCCGAGGCCAATCAGTACATTCCCTTTGCGCTCGACGAGGTCAACCTCGACTTCCAGACGATCGGCGCCGCGCCGAACAATCCGGATGAAGTCGAGGTGCTGATCGCGGCGTCGCGCAAGGAGAAGGTCGAGGATCGCGTCGCCGTCGCGGAAGCCGCCGGACTCAAGGCGCGGGTGATGGATGTCGAATCGTACTCGACGCAGGAGGCGTTCAGGCTGATCGCGCCGTCGTTGCCGGCCAATGGGCGCGACCAGAACATCGCGCTCGTCGACATCGGGGCGCACGTCAGTCACTTCTACGTCCTTCGCAACAACCAGATCCTATTCTCCCGCGACCAGGCATTCGGCGGCAATCAGCTGACGCAGGACATCCAGCGCGCATTCAACCTGTCGGCCGAGGAAGCGGAATCCGCGCGCAAGAACCAGGGGTTGCCGGAGAACTACGACCACGACGTGCTGCAGCCGTTCATGGAGTCGCTCGCGCTCGAGGTGACGCGCGCGCTGCAGTTCTTCTTCACGTCGACGTCGTACAACCAGGTCGACCAGATCGTCCTCGCGGGAGGGTGCGCGCTGTCCCCGGGGCTCGATGAGCTCGTCGCCAAGCGCGCCGGCGTCGCCACTGTCGTCGCCAATCCGTTCGCAACGATGCAGACGTCGGATCGCATCCGCCCCCGTCAGCTCGCGCAGGAAGCGCCGATGTTGATGATCGCGACCGGCCTCGCGATGCGAAGTTTCGAATAGACCGCAGGCAGACATCATGCGCATCAACCTGCTGCCCCATCGCGAGCAGAAACGGCTGGCCCGCCAGCGCCAGTTCGTCACGCTCGTCGTCGCGCTCGCTGTACTCGGCGTCGCGATCGTCGCGCTCGTCCACGCCGTCCTCGCCGCGCGCATCGACAACCAGAATTCGCGCAACACGTTGCTCAAGACGGAGATCGCGAAGCTGGACGAGCAGATCAAGGAAATCGACAAGCTGCGCGACCAGATCCAGCAGGTGCTCGCCCGCAAGGCGGTCGTCGAAACGCTGCAGGCGAACCGCAACGAAGCGGTGCACCTGCTCGACCAGCTGGTGCGCCAGCTACCCGAGGGCATCTATCTGCGCTCGGTCAAGCAGACGGACAAGAAGGTACAGATCGTCGGCTACGCGCAGTCGAACGCGCGCGTGTCGACACTGATGCGCAACATCGAAGGCTCGCCGTGGGTGGAAAAACCGGAGCTCGTCGAGATCAAGCTCGTCACGATGCCTGGCGCCGCCAGAACCGAGCCTGCGCGCATGAACGAGTTCACGCTGAACTTCGAGATTCGTCGCGCCGCTCCCGCGGGCGCGCCTGGTAGCCCGGCGCCGGCAGCGGCGAAGGGAGGCAAGTCATGACGCTCGACGATTTCCGCCGGCTGAATTTCAAGGAGGTCGGCAAATGGCCGTGGGCGCCGAAGATCGTCGTCCTGGCGTTGATCGTGCTCTTCATCGTCGGCCTGGGTGCGTTCTTCGATTGGAAGGACCAGTGGGAAACGCTGCAGGCGGCGGAAAAGGAAGAGCTGCGCCTGAAGGAGCAGTACACGCAGAAAAAGGCGAAGGCGATCAATTACGACCTGTACGTGCAGCAGCTCGCCGAAGTCGAGCAATCGTTCGGCGCGCTCGTGAAGCAGCTGCCGAATCGCTCGGAGATCGATGCGCTGCTGACCGACATCAACCAGGCGGGTCTCGGCCGCGGGCTGCAGTTCGATCTGTTCCGACCGGCGCCGCAGGAGCGGATGGCCGATTTCTACGCCGAGCTGCCGATCGCGATCAAGATCACCGGCAACTACCACGACATCGGCGCGTTCGCGAGCGACGTTGCCGCGCTGCCGCGAATCGTGACGCTGAACGACGTCGCGATCTCGAACGACAAGGGCACGCTCAGCATGGACGCCGTCGCCAAGACGTTCCGCTACCTCGACGAGGAGGAAGTGCAGAAGCAGCGCGCGCTCGCCAAGGCCGCGAAGGACAAGGCGAAGAAATGAAGCGCTTGACACTCGTGTCGATCGCGT
>JAICVH010000528.1 GCA_025935435.1 Burkholderiales bacterium | reverse complement strand
TTCATGAACGTGTTCAACGTCCATTCGAATCGCAGCCCCGTCGACGCAACGGTTGCGGAAACCTGGTACCACGCCGGTCGATTCGTGAACGCGGCGCTTGAAAAGGCGTCGACCGACAACGAGCGGAATGCACTGAAGCTCGTGACGCCCGCAGGCGTGGAAGTGACGTGCGTACAGATCGCGGGGCTGATCGCACGGCGCATCCTGTGTTACGTGAAGCGCGGCGACCGCGTCGCGCGCGGCCAGCGTTACGGCTTCATTCGCTTCGGCTCGCGTGTGGATCTTTATCTGCCGCCGGATGCGATTCCGCGTGCAAGCGTCGGCGACCGCGTGTACGCGACCGAGTCGATCGTCGCCGAGCTGCGCTGACCGGAGGCTCCGCCAGCGCGTCGGTTGACGGCGTTGCGTTTCCTGATAGGCTCCAAAGCCAATGGACGACTACCAGACCGAGCGGCGGCTTCTGAAGAATCGTGTCCGGCGGCGGGGCATCTACCTGTTGCCGAACCTGTTCACGACGGCCGCGCTGTTCGCGGGCTTTTACGCCATCGTCCAGGCGATGAACGGAAACTTCGATCAATCCGCCGTCGCCGTGTTCGTCGCGATGGTGCTCGATGGCCTTGATGGACGCGTCGCCCGCATGACGCGTACGCAAAGTGCATTCGGCGCCGAGTTCGACAGCCTCGCCGACATGGTGAGTTTCGGCGCCGCGCCGGCGCTCGTCATGTACGAATGGGTGCTGCGTGATCTCGGGAAGCTCGGCTGGATCGCCGCATTCGTGTACGTCGCAGGCGCCGCGCTGCGCCTCGCGCGCTTCAACACGCTGCTCGAGGTAGCCGACAAGCGCTGGTTCCAGGGACTGCCGAGTCCATCGGCGGCCGCGCTCGTCGCGGGTTTCGTATGGATCATCGACGACCTAGGCTACGACCCGGAAGCGCTGCGTTGGCTCGCGTGGTTCATCACGCTCTTCGCCGGCCTGACGATGGTCAGCAACCTGAAGTACTACAGCTTCAAGGCGATCAACCTGAAGAAGAGCGTCCCGTTCGTCGCGATCTTCCTGATCGTGCTGTTCGTCGCGTTGCTCTCGTACCAGCCTCCGCTCGTCCTGTTCGCGGCGTTCGTCGTCTATGGTTTGTCGGGATACGTCGTATCGGCCTGGATGACGTTGCGCGAGCGGCGCGTCCGCGCCGCCGATACGCATTGACGCCACCGCGCATCGCGGTTCTCGTTCCGTGCCGCAACGAGGCGGCGACGGTCGTGAAGGTTGTCGCCGACTTTCGCGCCGCGCTGCCGCAATCGACTGTTTACGTCTATGACAACGGGTCGACCGACGGAACGGGCGCGCTCGCGCGGCGCGCCGGCGCCGTCGTGCGCACCGAGTCACGGCCGGGCAAGGGCGGCGTCGTGCGCCGGATGCTGGGTGAGATCGACGCGGATGTCTATGTGATCGTCGACGGCGATGCGACGTACGACGCGGCGAGCGCGCCGCGCATGGTTGACGAACTGATCGCGAACGATCTCGACATGGTGACCGCGGTACGCGATGAACGCGGCGCTGGCGCAGCGTATCGGCGTGGGCACCGTTTCGGCAATCGGGCGTTCAACGCGCTGCTCGGCGGGCTGTTCGGTTCGCGGCCGAGCGACATGCTGTCCGGCTTTCGCGCGCTGTCGCGCCGGTTCGCGAAATCGTTTCCCGCGTCGTCGCGCGGCTTCGAGATAGAAACGGAGCTCACCATTCACGCGCTCGAGCAGAGGCTTCCGACCGGCGAACTGCGGACGCCCTACTTCGAGCGTCCCGCCGGTTCGCAGAGCAAGCTGTCGACGTACCGTGACGGCATGCGCATTTTGTGGATGACGGCGATGCTGTATCGCGACGAGCGGCCGTTGGCGTTCTTCGGCGCGTTCTCGTTCATGTTCGGCGTCCTCGGCTTGATCCTCGGCGGCAGCGTCGTGATCGAATACATGGAGACGCGGCTCGTGCCGCGGTTTCCGACCGCGATTCTCGCGACCGGGCTGATGCTGCTGTCGTTTCTTGCGCTCGGCTGCGGGCTCATCCTTCACAACGTCGCGCGCGGCCAACGCGAGATGAAGCGGCTTGCGTACCTGGCGGCGGGCACGAATGCCGCGGCGGCAACGCCTGTGTCCGGCCCGCCTATCCCGGCGGCACGTCAAGTCGATCGACTCGACACAGTTCGATAGGACTCGTCGGCATATTGGTGACGACGTCCGCACAGCCGCCTGGAACGCGGCGCAGGCGATGCGCCAGCAGATCGGCATCGCCCTGTCCGCGGGGAAACGACAGCGCATAGATCGGACCGCGGTGATCGCGGATGACGCGCGCAACCTCATCGGCGAGCCCGTTCTTCCGTTCCGGTCCGTTGATGTTATTGCGGATTCCGACGTGCCGCGCGTCAGCGGGGAAGAACGGAAGTACGTACGACATCGGCGCGTCGACCGTCAACAACACCAGTGCGTTCGGTGCGACCGGCGGAACGCGAGCGTCGAACCACGTTGCGCGGAACGGTACGCGTCCCCATTCGGACCAGACGGTCGTGACCTGCAGGACTATCAACGCGAACACGATGGCGATCGTCGCGTGCGGCGGCCGAAGCAAATAACCGACGGCGCCGACGATCAGAACGCCGGACAGGATTTCGATCGGGATCGTGTAGCGCAGAATCGAATGCAGCAGCGCC
>JAICVH010000290.1 GCA_025935435.1 Burkholderiales bacterium | reverse complement strand
TCCTGACGTGGGGCGCGGTCGGCAACGCTCAGACGACAGCCGGACTTGCAACGACGGTCGTCTTTCCGCTCTCCGCACAGACGGCCAGCTTTGCCGGCGAAATCACGGTCTTCAACCCCGGCTCGAATACGCTGACGGCGTCTGTTGCATTCTATGAGGGCAACAACTCAGGATCTCCGGGACCGAAGATCTGCAACGATATTACGGTGTCTCCCGGGCGCAGCCTGCAAACCACGCTCGCCACGCAATGCGCGCTCGCGAGCGGCGGCCACTTCGGCATCGTGGTTGTCGCCGACAAGGCAGTGCCGCAGGCCAACGCGTTCTATGGCTTCATGCGCGTGCAGACCCCACAGGGCCAGGGGTTCACTGTGGAAGGCTTCCCGATCAGCAACTTCAACAACCAGGTGAGTCACGCTACGGGACTCAAACGCCAGGCATCGAGTCCCACGTTCCAGACGAACTGCTTCGTCGGCAGCTTGGACCAGCCCGTCGACTACGAGCTCAAGCTCTTCGACGACACGACGGGCGCGCAGATCGGCGGGACGCTGAGCGGCTCCCTGCAGCCATTCCAGCAGTTCCGTTACCTGGACGTGTTCGGTGCGAACGGCGTCAACGCGCCTGCGGGAGATCAATTCAACGTGCGCGCGCAGTTCACGCCGACTTCTGGAGGGAATGCGAATCTGATCGGCTTCTGCACGGTTCAGGACAACACGTCGTTCGGTGCCGATTTTCGTATCGCAAAGAGCTACGGCTCGCCGTCAGGGAGCTTTTTTGCCCAGGGTGGCAATACGTTCGGCACGACGGCGAAGCTCGGTACGCTCGATGCTCAGCCGCTAGAGCTCTACGTCAGCAATCAACGCATCGTTCGCTACGACACCAAGGCGAACGTCGTCGCCGGCATTTCCGAGAATGCGGTGAACCCCGCCGCATCCTCGCAGACCATTGCCGGAGGGGGTTTGTTGTCGGGCGGAAGCAGTTGCATTGTGAATGGAGTGAATGTCCCCTGCCGTAACGAGACATCGGCGATGGATGCGACGGTCAGCGGCGGTGCTGCGAACCGCGCATTCGCTTCAGACAGCACGGTTTCGGGTGGTTTCGGCAATCTTGCATCCTCGAGCGATGCCGTGGTTTCCGGGGGTGCTGCCAACACTGCGTCGGGATTCGCCGCGTCGGTTGCGGGAGGCCTGGGAAATACAGCTAGCGGTAGCTACTCGTTCGCAGCGGGCGGGTTTCAAAACACCGCTTCCGGCACACAGAGCTTTGCGGCCGGTCACAACGCGGCTGCGACGCTTGCTCAGTGCGCCGTTTTCGGATTCTTCTTAAACAACGGTATCGCCAACTGCAAAGGTCTGACGAACGTCGTGCGCGTCATGGCGAACCACGGCTTCAGCGTCGACTGGGGACCGGCGAACGGTGCCGGCGGCGGCACGTGGTGGGTCGAGATCAACGACATCACGCCGTGTCGACCGCTCAATACCTATACGAACGCTTATCTGTCGTGCAGCGGCGTGTGGACGAACAACTCTGACCGCAACAAGAAGGAGCGCTTCGCGGCAGTTGACGCGCAGGCGGTGCTCGCGAAAGTCATCGCGCTGCCGGTGACCGAATGGAGTTACAAAGTGCAGCCGGAGGTGCGGCGAATCGGCCCGGTCGCGCAGGACTTTCACGCGGCGTTCGGCATCGGACAGGACGACCTCACGATCGCGTCGACGGACGAGGCAGGCGTCGCGTTCGCCGCGATTCAGGGCCTGCACGCGCTCCTGCAAGAAAAGAACGAACGGATCGACGCGCTCGAAAAACGGCTGCGTTCGGGCGAGGAACAGCTCGCGCAATTGCAGAGCCAGATGAAGACGCTGCTCGAAGCGGCGAACGCGCGCCAGGTGGCGACGAGTACGGTCCGTTAATGGCGCATGCGAGTAAAAAAAACGGGGCGGAAATCCGCCCCGTTCGAGCAAGATTGCTTGAACGTCAGTCGCGCTGACCCGTGAATGCGAGCAGCAGGTGCAACAACCCGATGAAGAGGTTGTACAGGTCGAGGAAG
The DNA here is from genome assembly GCA_025935435.1 of Burkholderiales bacterium. Taxonomy (GTDB): domain Bacteria; phylum Pseudomonadota; class Gammaproteobacteria; order Burkholderiales; family Casimicrobiaceae; genus VBCG01. The sequence continues at coordinate 2,213 of JAICVH010000290.1, read as the reverse complement.
AGATTCAGCGTTGCGGTGATGTAGTTGGTTTCACCGCCCTGGACAATGCGGCTTACGTCGTGCAGCAGGTACATCGAGAACAGCAAAACGGCGATCGCCGAGATCGTCAGCGACACCGCCGGCACCTGGAAGAACACATTGGCGAGCGACGCGACGACGAGCAGGATCAGACCGACGAAGAGGAACTTGCCGAGAAACGAGAAGTCGCGCTTCGTCACGGTGGCGATCGTCGCCATCGCGAAGAAGATGACCGCCGTCATCCCACCCGCCAGCGCAACGAGTTGACCGCCGTTGCGGAATCCCGCTGCGACCGACAGGATCGGCGCCAGCATCACGCCTGCAATGAACGTGAAGCCGAACAGCGCAGGCACGCCCCAGGCGCTGTTGCGTAGCGCGGTCACACCGAACAGCGCGCCGATCATCACGCCGAACATCAAGAGCGGCGCCATGATCGGTGAGGCGGTGAACAACGCCGCGAAATTCATCTGCATGCCGACCCATGCACCGGCCACGGTCGGAAGCATGGAAAGCGCGAGCAGCCAGTAGGTATTGCGCAGGACGCGATTCTGGCTGTCAGTGACGGGGGTCGTCGTCGCTTGCGCCGTCGTGTCACGTGTAAAGACAGGTTGCAACCTCGGTTCCATGAAACCTCCACAAGGGGGCTGAGCCAGCCCGGATCGAGCAGTACAGCGATAGAGTAGCAGAAACGGCGATGGACCTAATGCGGGCTTCCCTTACCTGGAATCGCTGTAGCCGGTGCTAACATGCGCCCGCCTCCAGGCGGAATCAAGGGCAACCCGTGCAAAGGATGGGTGGCAGAGCGGTTGAATGCACCGGACTTGAAATCCGGCGATCGTGCAAGCGATCCGTGGGTTCGAATCCCACCCCATCCGCCACCGCTCAAAATGTATGGACCGGACAGATAGGTGACGAGACATGCCCAGCAAGGAACCAGGTTTTGTTGAGCGCCTGCAGACGGCCGCAAAGGCTAAAAAAGCTCAGTTGGAACGGATACGTACCTCGCCGCCTGCCACCGGCGCCGAGTCCGCGGAGCGGCAGGCTGCACGGTTGAAAGCGGCGGCAGCGCGCAAAATCCGCACGGCGCAACAGAAGGACGCCGACCGCGTCGGCGCCGAACTGAGAGAGGCGCAACGCGCGACTCTGAACGCCAGGCGAGCGCTCGGTGTAGTGGAGCAAAGGGCCCGCAAGGATGCCGAACGGCGTGCCCAATCAGAGGCCGATGCAGACCTTAAGCGGAACCAGAAAACTGCGCGCGACGCCAAATACGCCGCGCGTAAAGCCCGGCAGAAATAATTCGAACGGTCTGGCATGTCTTCTGGGCCTGCGGCACGCGATCATCGGAGAGTTTGGACGTGCGGTTGAACACCGAACCGCTCGCGCCTATACTGCTTTTTCGGGGGCGTTAGGCAGACCCCCCGCTTCCCAAGACGCGTCGCGTCCAAGTTCTGCCCTTGTTTTGGGTTGGACCCAAGAGAAGGGCCTCCTTGCAAGTCATCGACGACTCCGCAGTACCCCCCGACGCAGTTGCCGCGCCCGCAAGCGTTTCGTTCAGCCAGGCGTTTGCTTTCTGGCTGAAACTTGGCTTCATCAGCTTTGGTGGGCCGGCGGGTCAGATCGCCGTCATGCATCAGGAGCTCGTGGAGCAGCGGCGGTGGATCTCGGAGCGCAGGTTTCTGCACGCGCTCAACTATTGCATGTTGTTGCCGGGCCCCGAGGCGCAGCAGCTCGCAACCTACATCGGCTGGCTGATGCATCGCACCTGCGGCGGCATCGTCGCGGGTGGATTGTTCGTACTGCCGTCGCTATTGCTCCTGATCGGACTGTCCTGGATTTATGTGCGCTATGGCAGCGTGACGGCGGTCGCCGGCGTGCTCTACGGCATCAAGCCGGCGGTCACGGCCATCGTGCTGTACGCGGCGTATCGCATCGGCGCGCGCGCATTGCGCACGAACGGCGTGCTGTGGGGAATCGCAGCCGCAGCATTCGTCGCGATCTTTGCGTTTCGTGTGCCGTTTCCCTACATCGTGCTGGCAGCAGGCGTCATCGGTTACGTCGGCGGTCGCGTCATGCCGCACCGCTTTCAGACGGGCGGCGGTCATTCCGGTGACGTAAAGGATTACGGCCCGGCGTACATCGACGACGACACGCCGCCACCCGCACACGCGCGGTTCAATCTGCGGCACACCGTGGTC
>JAICVH010000343.1 GCA_025935435.1 Burkholderiales bacterium | reverse complement strand
GATCCTGATCTCGGCTGCCGTGTCACTGACGCTCACGCCGATGATGTGCGCGAAGCTGTTGCGCCATGTGCCGGAGTCACGCCAGAGCCGCTTCGAGCGAGCGAGCGGACGTTTCTGCGCCCGCGTCATCGAGCGCTACGGCGTCATGCTCGACTGGGTGCTCGAGCGCGAGCGCGCGACGCTGATCGTCGCGATCAGCACGCTCGTGCTGACGGTGCTTCTGTACGTCATCGTGCCGAAGGGATTTTTCCCCGTGCAGGACACCGGCGCGATCCAGGGCATATCCGATGCGCCGGAGTCGATCTCGTTCAGCGCGATGGCGGAGCGGCAGCAGGCGCTGGCGCAGGCGATCCTCGAGGATCCGGCGGTGGCGAGCCTGTCGTCGTTCATCGGCGTCGACGGCGTCAATACGACGCTCAACGCCGGACGGTTCCTGATCAATCTGAAGCCGAAGAACGAGCGCAATGCGGATGCGCTCGGTGTCATCGCGCGCCTCAAGGAACGTGTCGCGCGCATCGAAGGCATCACGCTGTATCTGCAACCGGTGCAGGATCTGACGATCGAGGATCGCGTCTCCCGTACGCAATACCAGTTCACCGTCGAGTCGGCGAGCCCCGACGAGCTTTCGACGTGGGTGCCTCGCATCGTCGAGCGGTTGCGCCAGGTGCCGGAGGTTGCGGACGTCGCGAGCGATCTGCAGGACCAGGGCCTGCAGGCGTACGTCGAGATCGATCGCGAGACGGCCGGTCGGCTCGGCATCACGCCGGCAGCGGTCGACAACGCGCTCTACAACGCGTTCGGCCAGCGACTCGTCTCGACGATCTTCACGCAGGCGAACCAGTACCGGGTCGTGCTCGAAGTGAAACCTGAATTCCAGGGCGGTCCGGTGGCGCTGAACGGTATCTACGTGACGGCAACCGGCGGCAAGCAGGTCCCGCTCGACACGATCGCACGCATCACGGAACGCCGGGCGCCGCTGGTCATCAATCACCTCGGGCAGTTTCCCGCGTCGACGATCTCCTTCAATCTCGCACACGGTGCGTCACTTGGCGCGGCGGTGGAGGCGATCAAGGCCGCCGAGCGCGGTCTCGGCGTACCCGCCAGCGTCGTGACGAATTTCCAGGGCGCAGCGCTCGCGTTCCAGGCGTCGCTCGGCAATACGCTGTGGCTGATCCTCGCGGCGATCGTCACGATGTACATCGTGCTGGGCGTGCTCTACGAGAGCTACATCCACCCGATCACGATTCTCTCGACGCTCCCCTCGGCCGGGATTGGTGCGTTGCTCGCGCTGATCATTTCGGGCAACGACCTCGACATCATCGCGATCATCGGCATCATCCTGTTGATCGGCATCGTCAAGAAGAACGCGATCATGATGATCGACTTCGCGCTCGACGCGGAGCGCGAGGAGGGCAGGCCGCCACGCGAAGCGATCCGGCAGGCGGCGCTGCTGCGCTTCCGTCCGATCCTGATGACGACGATGGCGGCGCTGCTCGGCGCGCTGCCGCTGATGCTCGGCACCGGCGTCGGCTCTGAACTGCGCCATCCGCTCGGCATCACGATGGTGGGCGGCCTGCTGGTGAGCCAGGTGCTCACGCTGTTCACGACGCCGGTGATCTACCTGGCGTTCGATCGAATGGCGGCGCGGGTGCGCGCGCGGCACGCGCGGCTCGTGGCGCAATGATTTCCACCCCCTTCATCGCTCGCCCGGTCGCGACGACACTGCTCACGATCGGCGTTGCGCTCGCCGGTTTCGCCGCGTTCCTGAAGCTGCCGGTGGCGCCGTTGCCGCAGGTCGACTACCCGACGATTTCGGTGCAGGCATCGTTGCCTGGCGCAAGCCCGGAAACGATGGCGGCAACGGTTGCGACGCCGCTCGAGCGCGCGCTCGGACGCATCGCCGGCGTCACCGAGATGACGTCGTCGAGTTCGCTCGGATCGACGCGGGTCGTGCTGCAGTTCGATCTCGACCGCGACATCAACGGCGCGGCGCGCGATGTTCAGGCCGCGATCAACGCGGCGCGCACCACGCTGCCGACGGGGCTGCCGAGCAATCCGACATATCGGAAGGTCAACCCGGCCGACGCGCCCGTGCTGATCATCGCGCTGACATCGGAAACGATGACGCAGGGCCAGATGTACGACGCCGCGTCGACGATCCTTGCGCAAAAGCTTTCGCAGGTCGACGGCGTCGGGCAGGTGACCGTCGGCGGCAGTTCACTGCCGGCGGTACGTGTCGAAGTGAATCCCTCCGCGCTGAACAAATACGGCATCGGTTTTGAGGCCGTGCGCTCGGCGATCACATCGACCAACGCCAATCGCCCCAAGGGCTCGCTCGAGGAAGGCGATCGACACTGGCAGATCGGCGCCAATGACCAGGCGCGGCGTGCCTCCGAGTATCTGCCGCTGATCGTTTCGTTCAAGGACGGCGCCGCGGTGCGCCTCTCCGACGTTGCCGAGGTCGTCGATTCAGTCCAGGACCTGCGCAATGCCGGATCGGCCGACGGCCGTCCATCGGTGCTGCTGATCATCAACCGGCAACCGGGCGCGAACATCATCGAGACGGTCGATCGCGTACGAGAACTCGTCCCGCAACTGCGCGCCTCGATTCCGGCGACGATCGACATGAAGATCGTGCAGGATCGCACGCCGACGATCCGCGCGTCGCTGCGCGAGGTCGAGCGTGCGCTGGTCATTTCGTTTGCGCTCGTCATCCTGGTCGTGTTCCTGTTCCTGCGCAATGCGCGTGCGGCACTGATCCCGAGCGTCGCCGTGCCCGTATCGCTGATCGGCACGTTCGGCATCATGTATCTCGCCGGGTTCTCGCTCGACAACCTGTCGCTGATGGCGCTGACGATCGCGACCGGTTTCGTCGTCGACGACGCCATCGTCGTGCTCGAAAACGTGTCGCGGCATCTCGAGCACGGCGCGACGCCGTTCGACGCCGCGATGCGCGGCGCGCGCGAGGTCGGATTCACCGTGTTGTCGATGAGCCTGTCGCTGATCGCCGTGTTCATCCCGATCCTGATGATGGGCGGCATCGTCGGCCGGCTGTTCCGCGAATTCGCGATCACCTTGTCTGCGGCGATCCTCGTGTCGCTCGCCGTATCGCTGACCACGACGCCGATGATGTGCGCGCGGCTGCTGCGACCCATGCGGAACGTCCGGCACGGCCCGTTGTATCGCGCTTCGGAGCGGGCGTTCGATGCGCTGGCGCGAGCGTATGCGCGAACGCTCGACGTCGCGCTGCGCAACGGTCCGATCGTGATGCTCGTACTGCTCGCAACGGTGTGCCTGAACGTCTATCTGTACATCGCGATTCCCAAGGGCTTTTTCCCTCAGCAGGACACCGGCCGCATGGTCGGCTTCATCGACGCGGACCAGGGAATCTCGTTCCAGGCGATGCGCGAGAAGCTCGCGACGTTCGTCGACGTCGTGCGCGCGGATCCGGCGGTCGAGAGCGTCGTTGCATTCACGGGTGGCGGCCGCCGCAATTCCGGCTCGATGTTCGTGGGGCTGAAACCGCGGTCGGAGCGCAAGGATTCGGTCGAGCAGGTGATTGCGCGGCTTCGCGGGAAGCTCGCGCATGAGCCGGGCGCCGGTCTGTTCCTGACTCCGGTGCAGGACATCCGCATCGGCGGTCGGCAGAGCAATGCGCAATACCAGTACACGCTGCAGGCCGATGAACTCGACGAGCTGCGTGCGTGGGAACCGAAGATCCGCCAGGCGCTGTCGCAATTGCCCGAACTGACGGATGTCAATACGGATCAGCAGGACAAGGGACTGCAGACGACGCTCGTCGTC
>JAICVH010000601.1 GCA_025935435.1 Burkholderiales bacterium | reverse complement strand
CCAACGTAAAGCAGGCGACCGAGTTCCGCGGCCTCTTCGGCAATGTCGAGCTCGTTCAGCCACGCGTAGACCGGATCCTGCTCGGCGCGCACGCCGGCGCGTCCACGCATCGGCGCGAGGACGAGCGTTGGCTGGCCGTGACGGTTGTCACGCACCTTCCAGCGCAGCAGCGGCGGCTCGCCGCTGCCACCCGGCAGATCCAGTCCGGGGAGGATCACGGCATCGAACTGCAGTCCTTTCGCGCGGTGCAGCGTCATCAACTGCACGGCGTCGTCCGGCGTTGCCCCCGGATCGGCGAACAGCAGCGCCGCCATGGCCGTGAAAGCGTCGTGATCGGGCAGGTCGCCGCCACGCTCGTGCTCGGCCAGCAATGCGAACACGCGATCCGCGCCCGCGCGGTCGAGCGCCGATGGCGTACACGCGGGACCGCCGAGCGCAAGCCACGCAGCGCGCACACGCAGCGCGAATGCGGCGTATCCGCGTGCCGCCAGCGCCGGCGCGATCGCCGTCCGTAAACGCGCGACACGCGCTGCACCACCATCCGAAAGCCGCGCAACGACGGTCGGATCGGCAACCGCCTCGGCGATCGTCGTGCCGATCGACGCTTCAGCGATCAGCAGCAGGTCCGCAAGCTCGAGACCGCACCAAGGTGCCCTCAGGATCGCCAGCCATGCAAGGCGATCCGCCGGTTGCGCAAGCGCGCGGGCGAGTGACAGCAGATCGCGAGTAGCGAGTCGGTCGTGAAGGCCTTCGAGATCGACGGCCGCAAATTCGATTCCCGCGGCTCGCAAGGCGGGTAACAGCGCCTGTGCGTGATAGCGCGCGCGCACGAGCACGGCGATGTTGGCGATGCCTGCCTGGCGTGCATCGCGGATCCGCCCAACGACCCACGCGGCTTCCTGCTCCCGCGACATCGCGACGTCGAGCGTCGGCGACAGGTCCCAAGGACGCGCAGTATCGGCATAGGCCGCCGCAAAGGCGGCTTCGCCGCGCGTCGCGTCCGACGCGGCAGGCAAAACGCGCGCGAAGATCGTGTTCACCCAATCGACGATCGCGCGCTGTGAGCGGAAGTTACAGGCGAGCTCGACGACGCCGACCGGAACGCGTCCCACGGTTCCGAGCGTCTGCGCCTCGAGAAACAGCCGCACCTCGGCCTGGCGAAAACGATAAATCGACTGCATCGGGTCGCCGACCGCGAACAGCGTCCGGCCATCGCCGGGCGTCCAGCCCGCCGTAAGCCGCTCGATCAACGCAAGCTGCGCGCGCGACGTGTCCTGGAATTCGTCGATCAGCAGATGGGACAAACGGTAGTCGATCGCGAGCAGCAGGTCGGTGGGATCATCGTCGGTGCCGAGCGCGAGCACTGCCCGCAGCGTCGCCTCGGTGAAGTCGGCCTGCCCGCGCCGGGCGAAGACGTCGATGAGCGCCGACGACGCTCGCTGCAGCACGTGCATCGCAGCCAGCACGAACTCCCACGCATCGTTCGCGAAGCTTGCCGGTGGCAGCGATCGCGCGCGATGCCAAGCCTCGGCCAATCCGGGTACGGCAGCCGCGTCGCGCAGCCACAGCATAAAGTCGGCCTTTTGCCGCGCGCGCTCCTGCGCGTTGGCGCCGCTGCCGTTGGCGGGAAAACCGTCGCGCGCGGTGACACCCTTCCGGAACGCACCGTCGCGTGTCAACAGCCAGTTCGCGAGCGCGCACCACGCATCGCGTTCTTCGACGTCGGGCAGGCGGCCGGCCGCCGCAACACGCGCGACAGCGCTCGCATGCGCGGGCGCTTCATCGGCGATCGCGAACGTCGTCGCGGCAACGCTGGCGTGCAGCGGCAATGTTCGCGCGAGCGCGTGTGGCAGCCGTGCGACGATCGTCGCGAGCGCCATGTGCGCTTCGTGCGCGAGCACCGCTTCCACATCGTGTCGCAACGCGTCCGCATCGCCCGCGAACAGGCGCGCAGGCCAGCGATCGCGTGCGGCGAGCATCGACGCGATGAGCCGGGTCACGGTCTCGGCATCGTTGTCGAGCCGCGCGAGAAACGTTTGCCAGTGGGCATCGGCCGCAGTTGCGTTCGCCAACGCCAGACGCGCGGCGTCGCGATAGAGCGTGGCCGCGTCGTCGACGAACGCAGGCAGTGCGCCGAGCCCGGCTGCAAGCGGCGCCTGGCGCGCCAGTGCGGCGGCGAGCGCATCGATGGTGACGATTCGAAGTCGCGCCGGCTGTTCGAGCAGGCGCCATCCTCTCCGACGATCGTTCGCAAGCGCGGCTCGCGCGAGT
>JAICVH010000451.1 GCA_025935435.1 Burkholderiales bacterium | reverse complement strand
TCAGCGTGGACACGACGGCGCGACCCCGAGATGACGAACATCGATTCGCAAGCGGTGGGCAACGGTGCGCAGAGCGGCAGCGGCAAAGCGGCCGATTCGCGCACGGATGGGGCGAACGAACGCGACTGGACGGAGCTTGCGCAGCGGATCGTCGCGTGGGGCCGTGACCTCGGATTCGACGCAGTCGGCGTGTCGGATGTCGATCTCGCGGGCGACGAAGTGCGCCTGCTGAACTGGCTCGGCGCCGGGCGCCATGGCGAAATGGATTATATGGCGCGACATGGTGTCAAACGTGCGCGGCCCGCGACGCTCGTGCCCGGCACCACACGCGTGATCAGCGTGCGCATCAATTATTGGCCGGCCGGGGCGCGGCCTGCACGCGATGTTCTCGATGACCCGCAACGCGGATACATCGCGCGCTATGCGCTTGGCCGCGATTATCACAAGGTGCTGCGAAAACGTCTTGCGCAACTCGCGGCGCGCATCGCCGACGCGGCCGGTCCGTTCGCGTGCCGCGTGTTCACGGACAGCGCGCCGGTGCTCGAAGTGGCGCTCGCTGCGAAGTCCGGGCTCGGCTGGCGCGGCAAGCACACGCTGCTGCTGACGCGCGACATGGGCTCGTGGTTCTTTCTGGGTGAAATCTACACCGACCTGCCGCTGCCGGTGACTGCCGCGGTCAGTGCGCATTGCGGGACGTGCACGGCGTGCATCGACGCATGCCCGACCGGTGCGATCGTAGCGCCGTACGAACTCGATGCACGCCGTTGCATCTCGTACCTGACGATCGAATTGAAAGGCAGCATCCCTGAACAACTGCGGCCGCTGATCGGCAACCGCATCTATGGCTGCGACGATTGCCAGGCGGTCTGTCCATGGAACCGCCACGCAGTCGCGGCGACCACCGCCGACTTCGCAATGGTGCGCCACGGGCTCGACGGCGAGCGGCTGACGACGCTCTTCGCGTGGACCGAAGCCGAGTTTCTCGAGCGCACGCGAGGCAGCGCCATTCGTCGCATTGGATTCGAGCGCTGGTCGCGTAACGTGGCCGTCGCGCTCGGCAATGCGCCATCGACCACCGACGTCATTGCCGCACTGCGACGCCGCAGCGACGACCCATCTGCGCTCGTGCGCGAGCACGTTGCGTGGGCCCTCGAGCGCCACGTCGTTCCGGCAACGCACGCCCGCGCAGACTGATCGCCGTTCCTCGCCGCGCATCGGTCGCGATGCCGATCGGCCCTACTGCCATTGATTGACGATCGAATCGGACGCTCGAGGCGGTCGATGGAATAGTGTCGCGTGCGCACGTGTTTGATCCAGGGCGGCGTCGACGCCAAGGAGACACGTGAAGATTCGCACGCTGTTGCTCGCTGCAACAGCGACGCCCCTATGGGTATTTGCACACGACGGTGCGCACACAGTCGCGCGCGACGCGCCGTCGGTCGCCGGCGCAGACGAGACCCACACGATGCTCTCAGCGCCGGGCCGGCGCGAAGCGTCGTCGACGCCCGATGCGCGCGATCGCGCTGCGCGACTGTTCTTCAGCGACCGCCGGCTGTTGACGCAGCATGGCGACGAGGTCCGGTTCTATTCCGACGTCCTGATGGATCGCGTCGTCCTGATCAACTTCGTCTTCACGCAGTGCAAGGACACGTGCCCGACGCAAACGGCGAAGGTATCGGCGGTGCAAACGCTGCTCGAGGGCACCGAAGGTCGCGATGTGCAACTGGTTTCCATCTCCGTCGATCCGCGGCACGACACGCCCGCGGCGCTCGCACGGTACGCGACGACGTTCGGCGCCGGCGCGCAGTGGACGTTCCTGACCGGTCGCCGTGACGACGTCGACGACGTGCTGCGGCGGCTCGGGCAGTGGACGGCCGACCCGCGCACGCACACGACACTGTTCATCGCGGGCAACGCGGCCACCGGTCATTGGATGAAGCTGCATCCCGACCTGACGCCGGCGCGCATCGCCGCCGAATTGCGCGCGCTCGCTGCCGAAACACCGCCAGCGCGCGATGCGCCCGCGACGGGCGCCTTGGCGCGTCCGCCTCCAGTACCCGCCCGTTCGACGAACATCGATTCTCATTGAAAGGAGCTCCCGATGCGCAAGCTGATGCAATTCACGATAATGATCCTTCTGTTCTCGATGGCCTCCGTGGCGGCGGCCGCCGGCAAGATTTCGATCGTCGACTACTGCGACCCGAACGACCCGGCATGGGCGCCGACGGGCGGCTGTCTGCTCAAAGAGGGCGATGTCACGTTCGCCGAATTCAACGCGCTGCTGCACTCCGTGCTGTCCTCGGCAGTCGTCGGGCACCCGGGTTGGCGCTTCGATCCATCCTTCACCGAGCTCAGGCCGCGCGAGTCATTGCGCGTGACGAACGACGGCGGCAGGACGCATACGTTTACCGAAGTCGCCAATTTTGGCGGCGGCAAGGTGCCGCCGCTCAATGAAGGACTGATACCGGCACCCGAGTGCGCCGGCTCGACGGACATCCCCGCGGGCGGACGCATCGAGTTGCGTGGGCTTGCGAGCGGCGATCACCTGTTCCAGTGCTGCATCCACCCGTGGATGCGCGCGATGGTCAAGGTGGAAGACGACTGACCACGAGCCCGGAAACACGTGGCGCGGTCGGTCGTACGGGCCGTGTCACGCGCTCCGCTTCGTGCTGCCGTCGGACTACGCAGCCATCGAAAGCGATCGCATCGTGCTGGCGCTTCGCCGCGCGACACCGGACCAGCGTTCGAGAAACGCGACGAAGCGCGCGACGTCGTAGCTCTTGCCCGACTCGAGGGCGGCCGTGCCCTGTGAACGGACGAGCGCGCCATCCGCGTCGAGCACGAACAGATGCGGATATCCGGCGACCTTCGGCCACCGCGCGAGCAGTGCATCGTTCGGATTCTGCTTCGAATAGTTGACCTTGACCCACACGTAATGGGTGTCGATCAGCGAACGCACGTTGTCGTTCGCGGCGATGAAGCGATCCATGATGTGGCACCAGGTGCACCATTCGCCGCCGACATCGACGATGACGCGCTTGCCCTGCGCCTTGGCGATGGCGACCGCATGTGCGACGTCCGCTGCCGCATCGCGCGCCGGGTCGAACTTCGACGGCAG
>JAICVH010000627.1 GCA_025935435.1 Burkholderiales bacterium | reverse complement strand
TACGCGGGATCCTTTTCGATCAACGTGCGTGCCGCGAGCACGACGCACTTGCGCACTTCCTCCATCGGCACGCCGTCGTAAAGATCCTTGAGCGTCGCCTTGAGAATCCGGTTCGGCTCGGCATCGGGCAGCCCGTCGCACGATGCGTTGACGAGGTCGGTGAGGCGCGCGAAGTCGAGCGGCTTGCGCACGCCGTTGTCGATGACGTGCAGCGTCGTATCTTCCGCTGCGGGCGCCTTCTGCTGCTTTTCCTGTGCGCGTTCCTGCGAGCGCTTCTCGCGATACAGCACGTAGGCGCGCGCAACTTCATGCTCGCCGCCACGCATCAACGCGAGTTCGACCTGATCCTGGATCTCTTCGATGTGAATCGCGCCGCCGTCGGGCTTGCGCTTCAGCAACGCCGCGACCACGGCGTCGGTCAGCCGTGCGACTTCGTCGCGCACGCGCGCGGAACTTGCGCCCTGGCCGCCGTTGACGGCAAGGAACGCCTTGGTCATCGCAATGGTGATCTTGGCGGGTTCGAAGCCGACGACGGCGCCGTTTCGGCGGATCACCTTGAACTGGGCAAAGCGGGGATCGGCACTGGTCGCAACCGGGCTTCCGGGTTCTCCTGCCATCAGGTCTCGTGGCGGCGTTGGGGTGGCAGCGGAAGAGGTGGTTGCAATGCGCATGTGAACTCCTGGTTCGTGCCTGCCGGCTGGTCGACCGCCCGCAGGGGGCATTTTTTACGGGATCCGGCGCGCACCTCGGCGCGGCTTTCCGGGCAAATGCCCGCGAAGGCTGGCGCCGGATCTCGTGGCCGGCGCCACCGGGCGCCAGGGCGGCGCCGCAATGTGACGTTCGCGCTAAATCTACTAGATGTTGTGTCGGGCTGCGTTCTCGACACCAAGCATAGTGGGTCGGACCGGGCAGCGCAAGCGTTATTTGCTCCACAGCGACGCCCGCGAAAACTGCCCGAAAAACAGCGCGCTAACGCGGATTCGTCAAACGATCACCCGCGCGTACACCGCGTATCCACCGTCTTGTCCACAGCGCTGATTTGCGTTCGCGCAACCGACGAGTGGAACGTCGGGACGTTGCAGTTTTACGACAGCGTCATGGCGCCGGCGCGGGCAGCGCGAAGAGCGTCGCGCCTGCAATCACGACGATCCGCTCCTGCGGCGCCGGCGCGATGTCCGCGAGGCCGGTGAAGCGGCCGAACGCCGGCAGGATCGCGCGCCGCGTACCGAGCACGAAGCACGGCAGACGTGCCGTTTGCTCGCCCGATCCGTGAACGCGCATGCCCGGATGCACGTGACCGCACAGTGCATAACCCACGCGCGGGTTCGTGATGCGATGACAGGCGAGGAACGGCGGTAATGCGTGTGGCTCGTCGACGCACGCGACGTTCCACCTCGCAGGCGGATCGCCCGCACGGGCATCGTGGTTGCCGCGTACCAGCGTCACCTCGATCGTCGCATGCTCCGTACGCCAGCGCACGAATGCATCCGCAAGTGCGGGTACGCGTCCGGCCTTCGCATGCAGGAAATCGCCGAGCACGACGATGCGCGAAGCACCCGTGCGCGCGAGCAGTCGCGTCAGTCGTGCGAGATCCGCGGCGGTCGAACCGCGCGGCAGCGGCACACCGCCCGCGCGAAATGCGGCCGCCTTGCCGAGATGAACATCGGCGACGAACAACGTTCGCTCACGCGGCCAATACAGCGCGCGCTCCGCGAGCAGCGTGACGCGCTCGCCATCGAGTGCGGTGGTGAGTGCACCGTCGACCGCTTGCGATCTGGCGGGCGGATCGAACGCGAAGGTTTCGTTTTGCACGTGAAAGTAGGGTCAGACTCGACTTGCGGGATCGATCGATATCAACGGCCTCGACCGCTATCGGAAAGTCGAGTCTGACCCTACTTCGGACCGAGCTTTGCGCCGGGGCAGCGGCAGGTTGCGCGCTGATTGCGCGCCCTCGCGCGGACGGCGCACAATCGCAGTCAACATTCTAGCCGAGCGTGCGCACGCCTTCGCTTGCGCCGTAGCTCTGAATCGGTCGACGATGCCCCGCTTTGCGGCCAACCTGACGTTCCTGTTCAACGAGGTGCCGTTCCTCGAACGGTTCGGTGAAGCCGCGCATGCAGGCTTTCGCG
>JAICVH010000425.1 GCA_025935435.1 Burkholderiales bacterium | reverse complement strand
GCGTGATCAACGCGGCGCAGACGAGCGTGGCCAGCGTCATCGCAATGCGAACGGCGTGATGTGCGCGGCGCATCGCCGCAGTGTAACGGGACTTCGGGATCGGAGGAACAAGTCGCGCGATACCGTATCCGCTGCGCCGGACGCCAATCCGCGCGATTTGTTCCTCCGACCCCGAAGTCCCGTTACACTGCAGCGATGCGCCGCGCACATCACGCCGTTGGCATTGCGATGACGCTGGCGACGCTCGTCTGCGCCGCGTTGATCACGCTCGTGCCGCCAGCGGCGTTCGCGCGCGAAACTGTTGTCGAGCGCGGCGACATCGCCGTCGTCATGCTGCCCGCCGAGGCGCGCGACGTGCTTGCGCGGGTGCGCGCAGGCGGTCCGTTCCGGTTCGAGCGCGACGGCGTAACGTTCGGAAATCGCGAACGGCAACTGCCGGTCCGCAAGCGCGGCTTCTACCACGAATACACGGTCGTCACGCCCGGCGCACACCATCGGGGCGCGCGGCGCATCGTGTGCGGTGGCCCTCGCCGTGCGCCGGACGGATGCTATTACACCGACGATCATTACGCGTCGTTCCGGAGGATTCGCGAATGAAGCTACCGGATCTCAGTCGCTTCGACGAAGCGGGCGTGATCGAATATCACGGGCACCCGGACACGATCGCCGCCGCAGCGAGCCACGCCAAGCTGCGCTACCTGTGCGTCGATCTGGCGCGCGCCGAGGACAAGCCGACGCTGTTCCACGAACTCGCCAAGGGGCTGAACCTGCCCGACCACTTCGGCAACAATTTCGACGCGCTGGCGGACTCGCTCGAAGACCGCGACTGGATCGGCAAGACCGGGTGCGCGATCAGGCTCGGCCACGCCACGCATTACCGCAAGACGCACCCGAACGACTGGGGTACGCTCGAGGAAATACTGTCCGAGGCGTCGACATTCTGGCGCGAACGCAACCGCGCCTTTTGGGTGCTGGTCGGTTGAAAGCGATGCCGCAGCAACGGTGATCGCCGTCGCCTACAAGCAACCCATATCCGTTCTCGTCCTCGTGCATACGACGGATCTCCACGTGCTGTTGCTCGAACGCGCCGACTTCCCGGAGCATTGGCAGTCGGTGACCGGCAGCCGCGACGACGACGAGGATCTCGCGACAACCGCACATCGCGAGCTGCTCGAAGAAACCGGCATCGACGCCGACGCGCATGGCGGCGCCGTCGACTGGAACCAGGCGCAGGACTACGTGATCTTTCCGCAATGGCGTCACCGGTATCCGCCGGGGACGACCCACAATACCGAACACGTGTTTTCGGTCGACGTCCGCGCGCCCGTCCCCGTGAGGCTTGCACCGCGCGAGCACCTGCGCCATGTGTGGCTGCCGTGGCGCGCCGCCGCGGCGCGCTGTTTCTCCTGGTCCAACCGGGATGCGATCCTCGCGCTGCCGGCGCGACTCGGGCACGCGCCAACACCATGACGACGCGACATTCGAACCGCAACGCAACGCGCCTCGGGCTGGCGTTGATCACCGCGCTGCTGGGCCATGCCAGCGTTGCGGCCGCGCAGGGGGTGACGACCGACGTCGTTCCGGCGCAGCCGATCGTCACGGTCACCGCATCAGCAACGAACGACGTCGCGAACGACCGCATGCATGCTTTCCTGCGCGCCGAAGTGGACAACGCGGACCCAGCGCAGGCTGCGAGCGAAGTCAATGCGCGCATGGCGCGAGCGCTGGCGCGCGCGCGTGGCGTCACGGGCATCGAAGCGTCGACCGCGGGCTATAGCTCGTTTCAGATCACCGAACCGAACAAGCCGCCGCGCTGGCGCGTGTCGCAAACGCTTGCGCTCGAAGGCGCGGATTTCGCCGCGCTCGCGGGGCTCGTTTCACGACTGCAGTCGAACGACGGCCTCGTACTCGCCTCGCTCAACTTCTCCGTCAGCGCGGCGACCAGACGCGCCGCCGAAGATGCGCTCACGCAACAAGCGATACGCAACTGGCAACACCGCGCGCAGGCGGCGGCGCAAGGGTTCGGCGGAGGCGGCTGGCGTGCCGGACGCATCACGATCCAAACCAACGATTTCGGGCGACCGCAGCCGATGTACCGCGCCTCGGCGGTCGCCGACGCACGCGCCCCCGTTGCGGTCGAAGGCGGGATGAGCGAAGTGACGGTGACGGTCAGCGGCGAGGCGATCCTCGACGCCGTGCGCGCGCCGCGCTGATCGTGGAACTCGATCCGGTCTTCCTGTCGCGGATCCAGTTCGCATTCGTCATTGCGTTTCACATCCTGCTGCCCGCGTTCACCGTCGGGCTCGCGTCGTTCATCGTGCTGCTCGAAGGGCTGCACGTCGTCAAACGCAATCCCCTCTATCTGCGCTTGTCCGTGTTCTGGACGCGCATCTTCGCCGTGTCGTTCGGCATGGGCGTCGTGTCGGGCATCGTGATGCCGTTCCAGTTCGGCACCAACTGGAGCCGCTACACGGATGCAACGGGCAACGTGCTCGGGCCCCTCTTCGCGTACGAGGGACTGATCGCGTTCTTTCTCGAAGCAGGCTTCCTCGGCATCATGCTGTTTGGTCGCAAGCGCGTGCCACCGTGGGCGCATTTTTTCTCGGCCGTGATGGTGGCAGCAGGAACGCTGTTTTCGTCGTTCTGGATCCTGGCTGCCAACAGCTGGATGCAGACGCCCGTCGGCCACGATATCGTCGACGGCCGCTACGTCCCGGCCGATTGGCTCGCCATCATCTTCAACCCGTCGTTCCCGTACCGGCTGGTGCACACGGTCACCGGCTTTTACCTGACGACCGCCTTCGCGGTGCTCGGCGTCACGGCGTGGCACCTGAAACGCGAACGCCATGTCCCCGAGTCGCGTGCCGTGCTCGCAATGACCGTGATTTTCATCGCGATCTTCGTGCCGATCCAGATCATTGCCGGCGACCTGCATGGCATCAACACGATGCACCATCAGCCGATCAAGCTCGCCGCGATGGAGGGCCTGTGGGATACGCAGGCGCGCGCACCTGCCGTGCTCTTCGCCATCCCCGATGAACAAGCGGAGCGCAACCACGCGGAAGTGTCGATTCCCGCGCTTGCCAGTGTGTATCTCGCACACTCGAGCGACGCGGTGATCAAGGGGCTCAAGGAAGCGCCGCGCGCCGATCGTCCGCCGGTCGCGCCCGTGTTTTACGCGTTTCGCATCATGGTCGGCATTGGAATCCTGATGCTGTCGATGGCGTTGTGGGGATTGTGGCTTCGCTGGCGCGGCCGCCTGTACACGACGCGCGCGTACCAGACCGCCTGTGTCGTGATG
>JAICVH010000464.1 GCA_025935435.1 Burkholderiales bacterium | reverse complement strand
AGCGGAGCGAAGCCTACCTGCTCGTACTGGTTGTTCACGGCGTTCGTTTCGCTGAACGGCGGCGTGCGATCGAACAGATTGATCACACCGCCGCTCAGGCGCCAGCCCTTGAATCCGTTGTACGCGACGTTGACGTCCCATTGCTCGTTCGAGCTCACGCGACGCACGCCCTCGACAAGCTCCGGTTCGCTGGCGGTCCACGGGTTCGGCGTATCGGTGAAGCCGCCGACCGAACGGATGAACAGATTCGCTTCCCACGAACGCCACTCGGTGCCGATCTGGAACACGTTGCGGATCCGCGGCAATGCATAGGTGCCGTTGAACTCCGCCCACTCGCCACCGACTTCACGCGTACGCTGATGGATGTAGTACGTCGCCGCGTCGCGAATCGTCACGTTGCCGACCACCGTGTTGGGCAGTCGCAGCCGCAAATCGATGTCGACACCTTCGGTACGACTTTGCGCGACGTTCTGCAGGTTCGTGAACACGAAGAGCCGCGAGGTCACCGGATCACGGTTGAACAGCCCCTGTTGCAGCGCCGAGGTAATCGTCGGCGTCGTGATCGCATCGTCCTTGTCGATCCGCCACCAGTCCAACGTTCCGGAGAACGGCCCGAAGTCCGTGACGACGCCGACGTTCCACGTCTTGCCCTTTTCGGGCTTCAGCCCCGGGTTCGCACCGTTGACCTGGAAAAACGCGACGTCGCAGCCGGGCTCGAAGCCGAGCAGGATGCAGTCCTGGTCCTCGGTGATGTCGCCTGCACCTTCCTCCTGACCGCCGAACAGCTGCTTCAGGCTCGGCATACGGAAGCTTTCCGTATACGACGCGCGGAACGCCAGTTGCCGCAGCGGCGTCCAATACACGCCGATCTTCGGCGAAGTCTTCGAAGCGGTGTTGTAGTGGTCGTACCGAATCGCGCCCTGCAACTCGACGGTCTTGATCAGCGGCACGCTGACCTCGCCGAACACCGCGTATGCCTTGCGGTTGGCGTCGGCGCCGGACTGCGTGATGCTGCCGACGACGTTGCCTGCGCGCTGATCCGCATCGGGATTGTCGATGAGCGACTCCTTCCACCAGGAAGAACCCAACGCCCAGCCGATATTTCCGGCGGGAAGGCCCCACGGCGCGGTACCGCGGATGCGCGCATCGACCGCGTCGATCTTCGATTTGCCCTCGCGGATCGGGCTGAGCTTGAGGCTCTCGACGAACGCGGGATCGTTGGTATCGACGGTTGGGTCGATCAGACCGTTGCCGGTCGCATCGAACCATTTATTGGCGTCGTAGTAGTTGTGGTCCTTGTTCGTGACCTTGCTTTCGCCGTGGTTGAAAGCGACGTCCCAGTCGAACCACTTGGTCGTGCCTTCCAGGCCCACCGTGCCGTCGATCAGTTCGGACTCGCGATCGGTGATCCGCGGCCCGCCTTGCATGAAACGGCCGGCGATCAGGCCGGTCCCGGTGGGGAACGCGAAGAAATCGGGCACCGGATGCGCCTCGAAATGGTCTTTGGCGTGCGCATACGAGAACTGCCCGAACAACTTCACGTCGTTCCAGATCTTCACGTTGCCGACGACCATGGCTGCATAGCGGTCCGCGCCGTTGTAGAGGGTTAGCAGACTCGCGTTGAAGTCGTAACGGCAGCGCAACCGGAACAGTTCCGGCGGGCACGGCTGCACCGATTCGCCCGTGAATGCGCCCGTTTCCGGGTCGACGAAGTTGCCCTGCGGTGCGAACGAGCTGCGGCCGTCGAGCGAACCGACCCGGCGGAAGTCGACCGACTTCGAGATCTCGCGGTCCTTGCGGAAAATCGGGTCACGCTTGAAGTAGTCGAAGGAGAACAGGACGTTGTAGCCGTCGCGATCGTAGTTACCCATGCCCGCGGCGAGCGACGCACCCTTCTCTTCACCGTCGCCTTCCGAGCTGATGCCGTAGCGGCCACCGATTTCGACGCCGGAGAAGTCCTTGCGCGTAATGAAGTTCACGACGCCGGCCACCGCATCCGCGCCGTAAATCGCGGATCCGCCGTCCTTCAGGATTTCGACACGCTCGATCGCGCTGATCGGAATCATGTTGACGTCGACCGCCGCGCCCGCGCCGGTCGAGTCGTACAACGCGTTGATCGGCAGTCGGCGGCCGTTCAACAGCACGAGCACGTTGGTTTCGGAGAGGCCCCGCAGGCGGATCGTTGCCGTACCCGAACCCGATGGCGAGTTCGATGCGATTTCGCCCTGGTCGTAGATGTCGACCGTCGGTATGTAGCGCAGCAACTCGTTCACCGTGCGAGCGCCGGTGCGCTGGATTTCCTCGCGCGTCACGATCTCGACCGGCAACGCACCTTCGCCTTCGACCCGCTTGATGTTCGAGCCGGTGACGTCGACCTTGAAGTCAGGCCGCGTGTTCGACGGCACGTCAGGGTTTTGCGCCTGACCAAATGCGCCGGACGCGATGACTGCGCCGCCGATACCGAGCAGGCAGCCGAGCGCGGCTGAAATCCTTTTACGTTGGAAAACCATTGGAAACCCCCCAAAAAGAAAACGGGCGAAAGACTTCGACGGCTTTCGCTTCGTTCGAAGCGCGGGAAACCCTGAAAGTGTTACGGAAAATACGTTCGAGGCGGCCTATCGGCACACAGTAGCAACGTTACAACAGCCCCCTTTGGTGCAACAACGAAACGCCGTCCCGTTCGGTAGAATCGAGGACTCCTGTGTTGCAAATTCACCCACAAGCCGCCGTCCAGGCCGGTGCGCCGGACGCCGGTTACGCTCGAAACGCCGCTGCGACGCATCGGGGCGCGTTGTGAGCGTACGACAACCCGACGGGTCGGTATCGAACGTCCGTTCGTTTCGCATCGAACGCGCGACTGCGAGGGACGTTCCGGCGTTACACGCGCTCATCCGGGGCCTCGCCGACTACGAGCGGCTGTCTCACCTATGCGTCGCAACCGAGGCGAATCTCGCGGCGGCGCTGTTCGGGCCGGCTCCGGCCGCCGAGGCGCTAATTGCAAGAGTTGACGCAAATCCTGAGGAATCGGTCGGTTTCGCGTTGTTTTT
>JAICVH010000434.1 GCA_025935435.1 Burkholderiales bacterium | reverse complement strand
TTGCCCGATTGCGTCAGTTGCGCAATCTGTCCGGCCCAGCGCGCGACCGCCTCGTGATCGAGGCCGCGTCCCTCGTTCGTGACGAGGCTCGAGCCGACTTTTACGACCAGGCGCGACGCCCTGGTGACGAGCGATGCAGTCATCGCAGTCGCCATCGCGGTAACGCATGCACGCGCTGTGTCGCGATGTCGATGCGGATGCCGTCGATCATCACGTGGTCCGGCGCCCGCGGCGGCGTGACTCGGGCACCGGCGCCGGCGTCACCACGACCGGCGTGTCGTCTGCAGCGGACGCCGCTTCGGCAGTCTTCGGATGCTCGTCGAGCCACGCCTGCACGGCGAACGTCAGCGCGCGGCACCCGTCGCCGCTGATCGCGGCAATCGGAAACACCGGCCCTTTCCAGCGCAACGACTTGACGAATGCGGCGACCCGCGCATCGCGCTCGTCGCGCGGCAGCAGATCGAGCTTGTTCAGCAGGAGCCAGCGCGGCTTGGCAGCCAAGCTCTCGTCGTACTTCGCGAGCTCGCGCGCAATCGCGCGCGCATCGACGACCGGATCCGCGTCCGGATCGGGGGGTGCGATATCGACCACGTGCAGCAGCAGCCGCGTTCGCTGCAGATGGCGCAGAAACTGATGGCCGAGACCCGCGCCTTCGGCAGCGCCTTCGATCAAGCCGGGAATATCGGCGACGACGAAGCTGCGACCTTCATCGATGCGCACGACGCCAAGTTGCGGGGCAAGCGTCGTGAACGGATAGTCGGCGACCTTGGGGCGCGCGGCAGAGATCGCGCGGATGAGTGTCGACTTGCCGGCATTCGGCAGGCCGAGCAACCCGACGTCCGCGAGCACCTTGAGTTCGAGCCTGAGACGCCGCGCTTCGCCCGGCTCGCCCGGTGTCGTTTGCCGCGGTGCGCGATTCGTGCTCGATTTGAAATGCAGGTTGCCGAGACCGCCCTTGCCCCCACGCGCGAGCAGCGCGCGGGCGCCGTCGCGGTCGAGATCGGCGATCAGTTCACCGGTGTCGGCGTCGGCAACGACGGTCCCGACGGGCATCCTCAGCACGATGTCCTCGGCGCCCCGGCCATACTGATCGGCGCCCCGGCCGTTTTCGCCGCGCTTGGCGCGGTGGATGCGCGCGAAGCGATAGTCGACGAGCGTGTTGATGTTGCGATCGGCGAGCGCCCAGATGCTGCCGCCGCGCCCGCCGTCGCCGCCATCGGGGCCTCCGCGCGGCACGTATTTCTCGCGACGAAACGATGCAGCGCCGTTGCCGCCGTCGCCCGCGATCGTCTCGATCACCACCTCGTCGATGAATTTCACGACGCGCGTTCCTTCACATAAAGCACGTATCGCTCGGTGGCGTCCCCACGGCGGCCCCCCTGCCATTCGACGCGCCAGCCGTCGAGCGCCGGCGCCGCGCCCGTAATCGCGCCATATTGAACGAGCAGCGCCCGGCAATCCGCGATCGCATGCGTTTCCTCGCGCACCGTCGCGATGCCAGCGAAGTAGAACAGCAGCGCGCGCTGCGGATCACCCAGAGTGCGGCTGGTGACGCAGCCGTGCGCGGGCAGGTGCGTGTCCAAGTCCTCCATCATCGCCCGGTACGAGCGCCGCGAGTCGAGATATGGGAGCCAGATCGTCGAGTACAGGCCCCAGGCCAGCGTCACGCCGACGGCCCAATTCAGCAACGCACGCCGATTGCTGCGTCGCGCGGGTCGCACCAGTGCGAACCACGCGAGCGTGAGCAGGATCGCGATGATGATCGATCCGAGGTGAAACGTCGGCTGGTACCCCGCTTCCGTATCGCGAAACAACGCGGCAATGCCCGGTGACATGCCATTCAACCGCGCATCGATCCAGATGCCCCAGACGACGATCGCAAGCAGCCCGAAGGTCAGGATGCCGAACCAGTCGAGCGCCGCGGAAAAGCCGCGGCGCAGCGAATCGACCTCGAGGCCGGCGAGGAGGGCGAGCGGGATGAGCAGCGGCAACGCGTCGATCAGCTTCGGATCGGGCATCAGCAGCAGGTTGACGTAAATGACCAGCGCCAGCACGCCTGGGATCTGCACTGCAGGCTGCGCGAGTCCACCGTTGAAGCCCCGACCCCGCGTCCACAGCATCCACGCGATCAGGGGCAGCGCCGGCCACGCAAACCACAGCAGGTTGCGCGCGTGATAGAGCGGGTTGGCGCGACCGGCATCGCTCAGCCATGCGATGTACTGACCTGGCGATTCGGCCTCGAGCCACGCGTTCACCAGTGCCGGATCGCGCTGGTGCAGCGCGATCAGCCACGGCGCCGTGAGCGCGCAGGCAACGACGAGCGCCACCAGGACTGCAACCGCGTATTGCGAACGGCGCCAGCGCGGATCGAGCACCGCTTCGATCGCCATCGCAATGACGAGCCACATCGGTCCCTGCAGACCGCTGCCCAGGAGCGCCGTCGCCGCGCCGACGCCGATCCATGCTCCGCCCGCGGCGGCTCGGCGCAAGGCGAGCGCCTGGCCGTACAACGCGATCGCGAGGCCCGTCATCAACGCAAGCTCTGCGGACAGCACGTGCGCGCGATCCCAGAGCCCGACCGAGCCAATCAGGATCAGCACCGGCAGCCAGCGGTGGGTGGCGCCGCTCAGTTCGGTCGCCGCAAGCGCACTGAAGCCGAGCGCAAGCGCGAGCAGCACGCCGGCGGCAAGACGCGCGGCATTGAACGGTTCGAGCGGCGGCGCGAGCAGTTGCTGCGTGAGGGCGGCCAGTGCTGGAACGAGCGGTGGCTGCGGCAGGTAGACCTCGCCCGCGAGCCGCGGCAACACGTAGTCGCCGCGCTGGTTCATCTCCCAGGCGACCCCGAACATCGTCGCATCCTCGAACTTCCACGGGTCGTGGCCGGCCAGGCCGAGGCCGATCCACGCGAACGTCAATAGCAGCAGGCCGGCGCGCTTCCACAGGCGATACGGATCGTCCGGCGTCGCGCTCGAAGCGTCGCTCGAACGCGCCGCGCGCGGGTGCACGGTTCGCATGCGGACAGTTTCGCGGACGGCTGGCGGCTGCAATGAAAAAGGCAGCCGAAGCTGCCTCTGGTGGTGGCGCTCGCGGTCGCCGTTCAGGCGGACGGCGTCGCCGTCTTGCTGCCGTAACGCTGCCGGAATTTCTCGACCCGGCCGGCGGTGTCCATGATCTTCTGCTTGCCGGTGTAGAACGGATGGCAGGCCGAGCAGACTTCGACGTGCAGCGGCTTGTTGATGGTCGAGCGCGTCGTGAACGTGTTGCCGCAGCTGCA
>JAICVH010000562.1 GCA_025935435.1 Burkholderiales bacterium | reverse complement strand
TGGCGCTCATGCTCCAGTTGAACGCGCATTACAAAGGGCGTGACGCCGGCGACGAGGCGGAGCCCGAGGATTCTGGCAGCCGTACGCTTTCGATCAGCCCCGGCGTCACCTTTGCGGTCACGCCCGCATTGCAGGTATATGCGTTCGTGCAATTGCCGCTTTATCAGCACGTGAACGGCGTCCAACTGGTCGCCGATCGGTCGTATGCAGTCGGCGTCAGCGCGCAATTCTGAGCGCACGTACGGCGTCAGAACAGTTGTTGCTGCCGGCCCTCATCGCGCCGCGGCGGTCGGAATTGCGTCGTATCGAGCGCTGACTGGTCCCGTCCCTGCGCATATCCGAGCCGCCTGCACGCGATGTCGAACCGTTTTTCGAAAAGCGACGCGAATTCGCCGCCGCCGCGCATCCTCGCACCGAACGTCGAGTCGTAGTCGCGGCCGCCACGCATCTGCCGCACCAGGCTCATCACGTGTTCGGCGCGCTGCGGATAGTGCACGGCGAGCCATTCGCGAAAGAGCGGCGCAACTTCGAGCGGCAGCCGTAACAGCACCCAGCCGGCTTCGCGCGCGCCGTTCGCGGCGGCCGCCTCGAGGATCGCTTCGAGATCACGATCGTTCAGCTGTGGAATGATCGGCGCGACCATCACGCCGACGGGAATGCCAGCGTCCGCGAGCGTCTTCAACGCCTGCAGCCTCCGGTGGGGCGCGGCCGCGCGCGGTTCCATCTTGCGTGCGAGTTCGCGGTCGAGCGTCGTGACCGACAGATACACACGCGCCATCCGCCGCTTCGCCATCGGCGCAATGATGTCGATGTCGCGCTCGACGAGCGCCGACTTGGTCACGATCGTGAACGGATGCGCGTGCGCGGCGAGCACTTCGAGCACGCCGCGCGTCACTTTCCATTCGCGTTCGATCGGCTGGTACGGGTCGGTGTTGGTGCCGAGCGCGATCGGATCGCAGCGGTAACCCGGTTTCGCAAGTTCGTCGCACAACAGGCGCGCCGCGTCCGGTTTCGCATAAAGTTTCGTTTCGAAATCGATGCCCGGCGAGAGATCGAGATACGCGTGCGAGGGTCGGGCGTAGCAATAGATGCAGCCATGCTCGCAGCCTTGATAGGGATTGATCGATTGGCTGAAGGGAATGTCGGGTGAATCGTTGTGCGCGATGATCGTGCGCGCGCGCTGGATCGTGACGATGGTCTTGAGCGGCGGCGGGCCGTCGTCGTCGGCCGGGTCGACCGCCGCCTGCCATCCGTCGTCACAGCGTTCGCGAACGTCGACGCGATACCGGTTCGCGGGATTGAACGTTGCGCCGCGTCCCTTGACTGGCGCCTGGGGAGGATCGTTGGACGGCATCGGTGTGCACTGCTATCGATACCGGATAAATATACGGTATCCGGACGCCGGTGTCACCAAGATCACGTCGTCAGCTCTGCCTCTTCCGGCGCGGCGAGGCGCTTGTCGATTCGTCCCGGAAAGAAATGCGCGGCGACGAGGAGCAGGTACACGTAAAGCGCCGCGTGCGTGCTGTAGTACGCCACGGCCATCGACAACGCCGGCACGATCGCGAAAATCGCGACACGCCGCTTGATGAGTCGCGCAACTTCATCGTTGAAATGGGCCGTCGCGAGTTCGGGGTGCCGCGCGATGTACGTCACATGCCAGAAGCTCGCGCAGCTCAACGCAAGCAGCGCGAGGCCGTATATTTCGCACGGCAGAACGAGCTCCTTGTGGTCGCCGATCAGGTCGGTCGCGAACGGCAGGAAGCTCACGAGCAGCAGATAAAGCAGGTTGATCCAGATCAATCCACGTGTGGTTCGTGCGACGAAGTGGAACTGCACGTGATGGTTGATCCAGTACATGCCGATTGCGACGAAGCTGATCACGTAGATGACGAAATGGCGGCTGAGCGCGAGCAGGCTCTTCACCAGTTCGTCATGGCTCATCGGCGCGCTGCTTTCGGGCAGCTTGATGTCGAGGACGAGCAGCGTGAGCGCGACGGCGAAGACGCCGTCGATCAGCGCCTCGAGGCGATTCTTCTCGAGGCCTTGCGGGCGCGACTTCGGGTGCATGTCGCCTCCTGCGTTTCGCGTGCGCGCAACATTATCGATCGCTGCCGGCCACCAATCAGGCGGACTTGGGGCACGTCAACGTATCACAGCCACCCGTCGCCGGGAAACGGTGCGCGAGCCAGCGACGATGGCAATATCGCGTCTCATGAAGGCGTTCGATTGCGCGCAGCAACGCAGATGTCAGCTCCCGATCCAGCGATGACCGGCGCAACCGCCCGCGCCAAACGTCGATGAACGAACCTGCGGCGCGAGACGTCGTGCTGGTGCGCGCGCTCGAAACGGCCGACGCCGCGCGCTCGGTGTGGAGCGATGCCGACCGATTGTGGGCGGGCAGGATCGCTGCAGAGACCGTCGGGGAAGGGGCTGACAACGACGCGTTTCTCGCGCAACGTGCAAAACTTGTCGTGGAGCGCATCGGCGGTCGCCATCCGCGCGTCAAGGCGCTCGCCGGCGGCGCATC
>JAICVH010000449.1 GCA_025935435.1 Burkholderiales bacterium | reverse complement strand
TCGATCGGTGATACGCCGAACGCCGCCTCGAAGATGCGTCGCAGGTGCCGGCTCGTGATGCCGAGTCGACCCGCGAGCGCTTCGACGCCACCGTGCTCGAGCACACCGTCTTCGATCAGCGCGACGGCGGCCTGCGCGAAACGCGCAGACGCGTCGACGCTGGCAAGTCCGGGCGCAAGCTCAGGGCGGCATCGCAGGCACGGCCGAAAGCCTTCGACCTCGGCGGCGGCGGCGCTCCTGAAGAAGCGGCAGTTCTCGCGGCGCGGCAGGCGCACGGTGCACACGGGGCGGCAATAGATGCGGGTCGTGCGCACGCCGACGAAAAAGCGGCCGTCAAAGCGGGCGTCGTGCGTGGTGAGCGCGCGGTAGCAGCTGTCGGAATCGAGTGGCATGCCGTGTATTATCCGCGATCGCAACCCGCACACTCGCCGTTTTCGGACATCGGAGCGGCGACCACAGCGCAGCGGACGCATAATGCGGCACGCGCGCGGGCGCCGTTCGCGTGTGGTCGCGTCACCTCCAGGAGTCGCTGTGCTGATGAGAATCCTCGAACGCATGGTCATCGCGCTGTTGCTCGCTGCGGCCGCTTCGCCGGCGACCGCCCAGCCGTTGGAAAAAATCGTGTTCACCACCGATTGGCTCGCGCAGGCCGAGCACGGTGGTTTCTACCAGGCGGTCGCCGAGGGCACGTATCGCAAGTACGGACTCGACGTGCAGATCCGCATGGGCGGCCCGCAAGTCAACGGACTGCAACTGCTCGCGGCCGGCCAGGTCGACATCGCGATGGCCGACGCGCTACAGGTGCTTTCCGCCGTCGAGCAAAAAGTGCCGCTCGTTGCATTCGCTGCTACGTTCCAGAAAAATCCGACGGTCATCATTTCGCACCCGGGCGCGAGCCGCCTCGAAGACTTGAAAGGCAAACCGATCGCAATCGGCGCGGCGAGCAACACGACGTTCTGGCCGTGGCTGCGGCAGAAATACGCGTTCACCGATGCGCAGAAGCGGCCGTATGGTTTTTCGGTCCAGCCATTTCTCGCCGACCGCACGCTATCCCAACAAGGGTTTGCAACGTCGGAACCGTTCTCGATCGAAAAGGGCGGCGTCCGCCCGGTCGTGTTCCTGCTCGCGGACTTCGGCTATCCGCCATACTCGGAAGCACTCGTCGTCACGCGAACGACACTCGCGAGGCGAACAGACGCGCTCGAACGCTTCCTGCGAGCGTCCGCCGAGGGCTGGCGCAGCTATCTGGCGAACCCGCAGGCGGGGAACGCGCTTATCAAGGAATCGAATCCCGAAATGACGAACGAGCTGCTCGCCTACGGCGTGCGCAAGCTGAACGAGCACGGCATCGTGACGAGCGGCGATGCACGCAAGTTCGGCCTGCTGACGATGACCGATGCGCGGTGGCAGGCGACGATCGAGTTCCTGCGCGCTGCCGGCCTGTCCAAGGCGGGGACGGATTACAAGAGCGCGTACACGCTCGATCTGGTCAAGGCCGTGCGCGTCGTACCGTAGCGGGCGCCGTGCGTTGACGTTCGCCGGCATGCACGCGCGCCGCGGCCCGTCCGACGTCGTGCAATCCGACGCGGCCGAAGCACCGATCGTCGAGATCGATAGTGTCGGCAAGACGTACGACAATCGCACGCGGGCACTCGCCGATGTCGCGCTCACCGTCCGGCGCGGCGAATTCCTCACGCTCGTCGGTCCGTCCGGGTGCGGCAAATCCACGTTGTTGAGCCTGATTGCGGGCCTCGATCGCGCGTCGACGGGACGCTTGTCCTGGTGGGGCGGTCCGTTCAGCGAAACGGGCGGCGCCGGTCGGCGCATCGCATTTGTCTTTCAGGCGCCGACATTGATGCCGTGGGCGCGCGTGACGACGAACGTGCGGCTGCCGCTCACGCTTGCCGGGATGCCGCGCGCCGAGGCGGATCAGCGCGTCGGCCGAGCCCTTGCGCGCGTTCATCTCACGCCGTTCGCGCATCAACTGCCGCGTCAATTGTCGGGGGGCATGCAAATGCGCGCGTCAATCGCGCGGGCACTCGTCACCGAACCGGACCTGCTGCTGATGGACGAGCCATTCGGCGCGCTCGACGAGTTCACGCGGCAGCATCTCGACAGCGAGCTGCTTACGTTGTGGTCGGCGCAACGAATGACGATCGTGTTCGTGACGCACAGCATCCAGGAAGCGGTATTCCTGTCGAGCCGCGTGGCCGTGATGGCGGCGCATCCCGGACGCATTCTCGACACATGGACCGTCGACGCGCCCTACCCGCGCGGTGATGCGTTCCGGCTGTCGCCCGAGTTCGCGCAGCACGCCGGACGGCTTTCGGCGAGCGTCGCCGCGGCGGGTGCCGACGCGCTGCCGATCGCGCCGTAACGATGCCCGCATCGACCCGCGCGCAGCGGATGCTCAAAGTGCTCGCGCCGCTTGCCGTCGCGCTCGTGTTCGTCGCCGGCTGGCAGATGATCGTCACGTGGAATGACATCCCTCCATACCTTGTACCGTCGCCCGCGCTGGTCGCGCAGACGCTGTACGCCGATCGCTCGCTGTTGCTCGGTTCGCTCGGGATCACGATGTCGATCGCGCTCATGGCGCTTGCACTCGCGACCGCATTCGGCGTCGCGATCGCGCTACTGTTCGTGCAGAGCCGCTGGATCGAGATGAGCTTTTTTCCGTACGCGATCCTGCTGCAAGTCACGCCGATCGTGGCGATCGCGCCGCTGATCATCATCTGGGTACGAGATACGCGCATCGCGCTGATCCTTTGCGCCGCGGTCGTCGCGGTTTTTCCGGTGATTTCGAATACGACCCTCGGGCTTCGCAGCGTCGATCCAGGTCTTTTGAATTTGTTCCGGCTCTCGCGCGCGACGCGCTGGCAGACGCTGTGGCGGCTGCGCGTTCCGAGCGCGTTGCCGTATTTCTTCGGCGGCTTGCGGATCGCAAGCGGCCTCGCCCTCATTGGTGCGGTCGTTGCGGAATTCGTCGCCGGCACGGGCGGCCAGGGCGCGGGCCTCGCCTACCAGATCCTGATGTCGGGGATCCAACTCAACATCCCGCGCCTGTTTGCTGCGCTCGTGCTGATCGCCGCGGCAGGCGTCGCGATGTTTGCGGCAACCGTCGCCG
>JAICVH010000567.1 GCA_025935435.1 Burkholderiales bacterium | reverse complement strand
GACCTCGATGCGATCGCCGAAATTCTGCTGGCGCATCCGCAGATCTGGGTATTCGCCGATGAAATCTATTCGCGGCTCGTCTACGACGGGCAATTCGAGACGCTGGCAAGCCGCGGGGGGATGCTGGACCGCACGATCATCTCCGACGGCGCGTCCAAGACCTGGGCGATGACCGGGTGGCGGCTCGGCTATGTCGCGAACCGCGCACTTGCTCCGGCGTTCACGCGCTGGATCACCAACACCGAATCCTGCGCGTCGCAGATATCGCAGTGGGCGGGGGTCGAGGCAATCGAAGGTCCGCAGGATTCCGTTGCGCACATGCACGCGCGCTTTCGCGAGCGTCGGGATCTCATCGTGCGGCTCCTGAACGACGTACCCGGCGTGTCGTGTCGAACGCCCGGCGGCGCCTTCTACGCGTGGCCCAATGTCACCGAGGCGTGCAAGCGCGTGGGCGCCGCGGATTCCGAAGCGTTTCGCAAGCGGCTGCTGCACGAGGCAGGGATCGCCGTGCTCGCCGACATCCATTTCGGGCGTCGCGTACCCGGCGACGGCCAGCATATCCGCCTGTCGTACGCGGCGTCGAACGCGGCGATCGAGCGCGGCATCGATCGTCTCGACGCGTTCGTGCGCAAGCACACGGTCTGAACATGGCCATCGACGACAATCGGCAATCGCGCGACGCAGTGCTTGCTCGCGTTCGCGCCGCGCTGGGACGACGCGGGGATGACCAAAGCGCGCGCGCGGCCGCACACGCGTATATTGCCGCGCATCGGCAAGGCCCGCGGCCCGCGGTGGCAGCCGATATCGTCGAGCGGTTCGTCACGCGAGCCGGCGACATGGAGAGCACGGTCGAGCGAGTCGCCACCCTCGACGATGTCGCGCCCGCCATCGGACGCTACGTGCTTTCGCTGAACGCGTCCTGCACGGACCCGGAACAGGACCCGCACGCGGGGGTGTGCTGGCCGGAATTCGGGTGGCTCGACTGGCAGGCGGCCGGCATCACCATCGAATCACGTCCGACGGTCGGCCACGACGCGCTCGGCGTCACCGGTTGCTACTGCGCGATTGCCGAGACCGGGACGCTCGTATTCGTCACCGGTGCCGAAACGCCGACTGGAACGTTCCTGTTGCCTGAGACGCATATTGCGATCGTGCGCGCCGATCAGATCGTGCCCGCCATGGAGGACGCATTTGCGCGCATTCGCGCCGAGCGCGGCAGCGCGTGGCCGCGCGCGATCAACTTCGTGTCGGGGCCGTCTCGCACCGGCGACATCGAGCAGACGATCGTGCTCGGCGCGCACGGGCCGCGCCGGTTGCATCTGGTGCTGGTCGGCTGAGCGAATAAGTAGGGTCAGACTCGACTTTCCCAGAAAGCAGGCCAGACTGGCCATTCATCGCTACCCGCGCTCATGTTTCGCGTCTCGTGGGGCGCTGGGCGCTGCGGCGCAATGACGCTTGGGCGGTCTCCCGATCGGCGAGCGCTGCGCTCGCCGTGCCTGCAACCCTACCTTGCTTCGAAAATCGTCGCTACCGAGCGCCCACGCGTGTTGGGTTGCATCACGGATCTCGTCAATATCGTGATCCGGCAGTTCGAAGTCGAACAGCGCGCGGTAGGCGACTTGCCTTGCGGCCGCGCAGGCGCCCAGCTGCCTGTAAATCGTATGTTGCTCTACGAGCGTATCGCGCACACCCCTAGCGTTCGCGCGGAAACTCGACCAGCGATACTCGGCAGGATGCGTCACGAGCTCAGCACGAACGGGATTGAGCTCGATGTAACGCATGCACGCGATCAAGTAGCGGGCATCTTCGACGATCGTCGCGCGGTACCGGCCCTCCCATAACGTGCCGGTTCTTCCGTAGCGCCAATTGTAACGCGCGACATAAAGGCGTCCCAGCGCTTGCATGGTCTTTGGAACGCTGATTGCGAGACTCGGCGTTGCCAAAAGGTGCAGATGATTCGTCATCAGCACATAGGCATGGACCGCGACACCGTGCTCGTACGCCAGGCGCGTCAGCGTTTCGTGCAAAAAGGCATAGTCGGCGGGACAGCTGAAAATGGCATTGCGGTTGTTGCCGCGCTGGACGATATGCAGCGGCAGGCCGGCGATAAAGAACCGTGGCAAGCGAGCCATGCATCCCATCGTAGCGGCAGCGCTGCGCGTACGCAGTCATCCAGAAGTACGAATTTGGCAGACCAGACGAGCGCCGAACAGTGGTCAGAAGTCGAGTCTGACCCCACTTGCGAGGCTCGCGAAGTCGAGTCGACGCTACTTTCGAGGTCGGGACTGGGCCTAGGGGGCCGCGCCGGGAACGCGATGAAAGTCGAGTCTGACCCTACTTTCGAGTCGCGATGAAAGTCGAGTCTGACCCTACTTTCCAGTCGAAGCTGACGGTTGCGTCAGTCGGCGAATTCGCGCAGCACGGTTTCGATCGCCGAGCGGTCCGACAGGAATGCATCGACGCACATCGGGTCGAAGTGCCGGCCCCGTTGCGACTTCAGGAACT
>JAICVH010000615.1 GCA_025935435.1 Burkholderiales bacterium | reverse complement strand
GGCGCGGCTCGGTCGACTCGATGCTGATCGAGCGCGTCCATTGCGCAATTCTGATCGCGGGCGAGCCGCTCAAGTAGCCAGAATCGCGAGCGCGGCCAGCGCAGCGGTTTCTGCGCGCAATACGCGCGGGCCGAGGTGCGCAGCGACGGCACCGCGTGCGCACGCCTGCGCAAGTTCATCCGGCGTGAACCCGCCCTCCGGCCCGATCGCGACGACGCGCGGGAACTCCTCGCGGGCGGCCTCGACAATCGAATGCTGCGCCGAAGCGTCGAGCATGATCAGGGCGTTGCCGCCGTAACCGGCAAGCCACGCGTCGAACCCACTGATCGGCTGTACGGCCGGCACGCGATTGCGACCGCATTGCTCGCAGGCGGCGATCGCAATGGCGCGCCAGTGTTCGACACGTCGCCCGGCTCGATCCGCTGGAATGCGCTGACTGCGCGACGCCTCCACCGGCACGATCGCCGCAGCACCGAGCTCGACCGCCTTGCGCACGACGAAGTCCATCATGTCGGCCGCGATCGTTGCCTGCACGAGCGTGAGCGGACGCGCCGTTTCGCGCTCGACCGCCTCGTGTCGATCAACGCGAACGACGACGCCGCGACGATCGATCCGCGTGATCGTCGCTACGTACTCGCCCCCCTCGCCGGTGAACAGCGTGAGCGCTTCGCCAACCCGCATCCGCAGCGCGTGTGCGACGTGCCTCGCAGCCTCGTCGGCAAGGACGTAGTCCGCGCCGGGTGAAGGCGCGTGGCCGCCGCCGACGAAGATGCGCGGGGTGAGCATCGCTGCTACGATTCTCACATGTCTCGACAGCACGCGGAGGATTGATGGCAGCCACTTCAGCGCCGGTCGCACTCGGTTGGCCCGCGGCGCGCTTCGATCTGCCCGGCATCGACGGGCGCCGCCACACGCAGGACACGGCGCGCGGGCCGAACGGGCTGCTCGTCATGTTCATCTGCAACCATTGCCCTTACGTTCGCGCCGTCGCCGACAAGCTGGTTCGTGATACCGACGAGCTCGCGACGCTCGGCATCGGCAGCATCGCGATCATGAGCAACGACGCGACGACGTATCCGGACGATTCGTTCGACAACATGAAGACGTTCGCCGCGGAGCACGGTTTCCGCTTTCCGTACGTCATCGACGAGTCGCAGGCGGTCGCCCGCACTTACGACGCCGTGTGCACGCCCGATTTCTTCGGCTTCGACCGTGATCTGACGCTCGCCTACCGTGGCCGCCTCGATGCGTCCGGCCGCTCACCCGATCCCACGGCGCGGCGCGAGCTGTTCGACGCGATGGCGCGGGTGGCACGAACGGGCCGCGCGCCCGTCGATCAGCGGCCGTCGATCGGCTGCTCGATCAAATGGCGCGCCTAGGCGAGAAGCGCACGCGAACACACCTCTCGTATCGCATTGCAACCTGCTTACCTGCCGTCGCCGCCCGAACCCGCAAGAAACGCGCGCAGCGCATCGAGCACTTCTCCGGGACGCTCGGCCATCATCGCGTGCCCGGTCTCGGCCAGCGTCACCGTCCTGGCATCGCGTAACGCCTTGACCAGTGCCTCGGCATTGCGCGGCGGCGCCATGACATCGCGCGCGCCGATGACGACCAGCGTTGCGCAACGGACCGCGGCGGCCGCCTGCAGTCCGTTCGCGTACCGGTGGCACGCAAGCAGGTCCGCCGACAGCACGCCGTCGCGAGACCGCTCGATGAGCCGCATCGCATTGCCGAGCATCCACATGCCGGGAACCTGATTGCCGCCGAGCTGGCTCGACGCGCTGAACGACCAGCCGTTGATGAGCTCGTACGCGATGTGTTCATTGCGCGCCGCCGCCGCGAGCAGATCGTCGTTGACCGTCATCGGCGCCGAGGGTCCGAGCAGCGCGAGCCGCTCGACACGCTCGGGATGGCGGGCCGCGCTTTCGAGCGCTGCGAGCGAACCGAGCGAGTGCCCAACGACCGCTGCCTTGGCGATTCCGAGCGCATCCAGCACGGCAATGATCCATTCCGCGATCGCTTCGACGCTCGGCAACGCAGCGCCGGCCGAGCGGCCGTGCGCCGGAAGGTCGGGTGCGACGACGTTGATGCCGTGCCACGCGAAATAGCGCGACTGTAGTGCGAACACACCATGGTCGTTCGCCGCGCCGTGCACGAACAACGCCGTCGGTCGCG
>JAICVH010000411.1 GCA_025935435.1 Burkholderiales bacterium | reverse complement strand
CGTTTGTTGACGCGCGCCGGTTCGACATCGGTACGCCAGAGCAGCGCAACCGGCGTGCCGCTTGGAAAACCGGCGGCGATCCATGTAACGACGGGGTACTCGCTGGATCGCAAGTCGGTTTGCACCGAGATCACCGTATTGCCATCGTCCGCCGCGCGCGAAACGACCAATTCGTCGCCGACGATCGTCGCGGTGCCACGTGGCAGCGTCAACTGCCGCGCCACATACGCCTTGTCGGTCGCCGACGAGAACCAGCGTCCCGGCACGGCGTACGCGAGATACGCGAGCAGGCAGACGACCAGTGCGGCGATGAACACGCCGGCGACGGTCGTACGCGCAAGCGGGCGGTCTGGTGCGGGCGGGACTTCGACGGGGACGTCGGCGGGCGGTGCGGTCAGTGCGCGTTGCGAGTCGTCAGGATGTGCCAAAGCGTCAGCGCGAGGATGCGCAGGTCGAACCAGGGCGACCAATGCTCGACGTAATACAGATCGTATTGTATCCGCTGCGCGAGGTCGCTGTCGCCGCGCAAGTCGTTCACCTGCGCCCACCCGGTGATGCCTGCTTTCACGAGGTGCTTCTGCATGTAGCCCGGCACGCGATCACGAAACTGCTCGACGAATTCGGGCCGCTCGGGACGCGGGCCGACGATCGACATCTCGCCGCGCAGCACGTTGAAAAGCTGCGGCAGCTCGTCGAGGCTCAGCCGTCGCAAGAAGGCGCCGAATGCCGTCGCGCGCGTTTCGCCGCGCGACGACCATACCGGGCCGCTATGTGCCTCCACGTCGACCGGCATCGTGCGGAACTTGAACATCGCGAAACGCCGGCCGTTCCACGTCACGCGCTCCTGCGGATAGATGATCGGGCCGCGCGACGACAGCTTGACCCCGACCGCGATCGCGATGATGAGCGGCAGCGTGATCAACACCAGCAGCGAGGCGAGCACGAAATCCTCGATGGTCTTCCAGGTGGCACGCACCTCCGTCAGCGGCGTGTCGGTCAGGTTCAACACCGGCATGCCGGCAATCTCGGTGATCGAGTGGTTCAGCAAGTGAAAGCCATAGATGTCCGGCACGAAGCGGATGATTGCTGACGTCGCGCGCAACCCTTCGACGCATTGACGAATGCGCGCTTCCGCCCGAAGCGGCAAGGCGATCCACACCTGGTCGGCGGGCTCCGATTGCAATTCGGTAGCCAGGCGTTCGAGCGGGCCCTGAACCGGGACGCCGTCGACCGCCGTGCCGATCAATCGCGGATCGTCGTCATAGAACGCGCGAATCGAAAGACCGCTCCATGGCGCGGCGCGCAGGCGAGCGACGACCGCGCGCCCGTGCGAACCGGCGCCGACAACGACGACGTGACGCAGGTTTCGGCCATGTCGTCGTAGCGTGCGCAACGCCAGCCGGATCGCCGCACGACCCAGGGCATGAATGACGAATCCTCCGACGATCCACAACAGCACCCAGCCGCGCGAGAACTCGGCGCCGGTTTTGGTGAAGAAGAGAAAAGCGACGCCGCTGATTGCGATCAGCAGCCAAGCCCAGAAAATCCCTGCGAGCTCATCGAAAAAGCTCACGCCACGCCGTGATTGATACAGGCCGAGCGCGGGAAACGCGGCAAAGCCGAGGAACGCCGCGGCGGCGAGTGCAGCGATGTAGCGCGCCGGCGGATCCCAGTCGCCGAGGTATACGCGATGCGCGAGGTACCCGGTGGCGACGATGAGCAACGGATCGAGCGCGCGGAGGGCGAAGTCCAGACGCGACGAATTGTCCTTGAGGAGGCTTCGCATATGTCGCTACCGTTCGCGGGGCTGCGTCCACGCGTTCTGCCGCGCATGCGCGTCCTGGTTGCGTGCTATGCAATGTTCGCCAATAAGCTTTTCGAAGTGAGCGGCGAATTCGATGCGAAATCGTGCCGCCGAAAAGCGAGCGGCGTTGATGCGGCAGGCCTCACCGTCGATCGTTGCTGTTTCGAAGCGCTCGACCGCGGCGACAATGGCGTCGACTGTTTGCGCGTTGAACAGCACGCCGGTAGGCAACGGGGAATCGAGGTCGCGGATCGTTTCGCTCGACCCACCCTCGCGAAACGCGATCACCGGTGTCCCCGCAGCCTGCGCTTCGATCGGTGCAATGCCGAAGTCCTCGTGTGCCGCGAACACGAACGCACGCGAACGTCCGAGCACCGCGGCCGTTTGCCTGTCATCGAGACGACCGGAAAACGTGACGTTTGACGGCGGGTCTCGCGAGAGGCGAGCGCGCTCGGGACCGTCGCCGACGACGATCAGGCGCCGTGAGGGCATGGCACGAAACGCATCGATGATCAGATCGATGCGCTTGTACGGCACGAGCCGCGACACCGTGACGTATTCGTCGGTGCGGGTGCCGTGGCCAACCGCTTCGAAGCGGTCGACATCGACCGGCGGATGAATCACCGTGGCGGCCCGGTCGTAACACTGGCGGATCGTACGCGCGAGATGGTTGGAATTCGTGACGAAGTGGTCGACGTTTCGGCTCGCCGTGGTGTCCCATCGCCTGAACCGCGCCTGCGCCTTCGCAACGAGCGCGGCGCGAATCGCATTACCGGACGCCGCACGTTCGCCGTAGGTCGATGCCATCGTCCACGCGAAACGCGCGGGCGTGTGGCAATAGCAGACATGCAGCTGCCGTTCGCGTTTGCGAATGCCCTTGGCGATCGCGTGCGAATCGGAGACGATGATGTCGAAGTCGGTGACATCGAGACGCTCGATCAGCTCGGGCATCAATGCAGCGGCATAGCGAAACCAGCGGCGCGCAAGCGGTGCCTTCTGCAGCGCCGTCGTATGAATCGTCGTCCCGCCCAGTCGGCGTCGGTCCTCGGGCGACAGGAAATCGACCAGCGTGTAGACGGGTGCGTCGGGAAAGAGCCGCAGCAACGACGCGAGCACCGCCTCGCCGCCGCCCGGCGCATCGAGCCAGTCGTGCACGAGCGCGATCGAGGGCGTCCGCGGCAACGTCGAGGTTCCTGAAAACGGCAAGCATAACCGTCGCCTTGCGGGTGCGCGGTGAGACGTGCCTTCAGCGCGTGATCTGCTCGGTGACGGCCCGAGTGGGCACTTCGTCCGCGTTGATCAGTCGTGCATGCGTGAAGAATCGCGAGGGATCCCGCGAGTTGCACGCATGAGGGGCTGTTGACCAACGGTAGTTTGATGCTACAATCGCGCCTCTTTGCTACTGTCTGACCGCCTGCGCTAGCGGGTGGATGCAATCGGGCAGTTCGCTCTTTAACAATTGGCAATCGATAGGTGTGGGTGCTGAGGCGTTGGCCTTGGTGCCGGGTGCGGTCACGTGCCTGGTGCGAAGGGATCCAAGGCAAGCAGTGCTCACACGACGCTAGTGCGGTTGGCGCCTG
>JAICVH010000388.1 GCA_025935435.1 Burkholderiales bacterium | reverse complement strand
CATCCGAGGTGGCGCGGCCGCGCTCCTGGTGCGTCACGAAGCCTCGCTCGAACAACATGACCGAGGCGCCGCCCACCGGTTGCCCGGACCGGTCGACGACGCGTCCCTCAACGATGCCATGGTCGTGCGCCGCAACGTAGACGAGCCAAAGCAGCGTGACGACGGCGATGCCGCCGGGCACGATGACCCAGCGCGACGCGAGCCGGCCGCGCATGTTCATCCCTTGGTGGCTCCCGACGTCAGACCGCGAATGAACTCCTTCTGAGCCATCAGGAACACCAGGATCGACGGCGCGAGAACCATCACCGCGAATGCGTAGAGCGCGCCGGTCGTGTCTTCCATATAGGACAGGAAGCGCGCGAGTCCGAGCGGCAGCGTCTGCATGACCGGGTCACGGGTGATGAGCAGCGGCCACAGGAAGTTGTTCCACGACCAGATGAAACTGAGGATGACGTTGGTCGCAATTGCCGGTTTCGACAGTGGCAGTAGCACCCGAACGATGATCCGCCATTCGCTCAGTCCGTCGATGCGCGCGGCGTCGATCAGCGAGCGCGGCACCGCTTCGAACGCGGCCTTGAAGACGAAAATGCAGACGATCGTCGACAGCAACGGAAACGCGAGTCCGAAATACGTGTTCAGCAACCCCAGCTTGGCCGTGATCAGGTACGCCGGGATGATCGTGGCCTGGAACGGAATCAGCATGCAGGAAAGGAACAGCGCGAGCACGGCACGTCGTCCCGGGAAATCGCGCGTCAACGCGTATCCGGCGAGTGCGTTGAACACGACGTTGCCGATCACCGCGATCGTCGACACGATGATGCTGTTGAGCAGGTAGCGCGGAAACGGAATCAGGTACCAGACGTCGACGAAGTTGAAGAGATGCGGCGCGCGCGGCAGGATCCCCGGCGGATACGCGTAGATGTTTTCATTGGTGATCGCCGTTTTAAGCACCCAGTAGAAGGGCACGAGCATCACGAACGACACCACGACGAGCGCAAGATGACGCGCCGCGAGAAGCGGCTTCGTGCCGTGCAGCGTCGAACCTGGCGCGCTCAATCGCGCTCCACGGCGCCGGCATTGCCGCCCGCAGCGCGATTGGCCGCGATGGTCAGCACGACGAGCAAGGCGAACTGCACGACGGTCAGCGCGGCGGCGTAGTCGAATTTCGACTCCACGAATGCCGATTTGTAGATGTGCGTGATCAGCAGCTCGGTTGCGTGGCCCGGCCCGCCGTTGGTCATGATGTAGACCAGATCGAAGCTGCTGAACGAATTGAGGATCCCGACGACGATGCAGAGAAAGAGCGAGGGCCTCAGCATCGGTACCGTGATGCGGAAGAACCGGGCCCACGCCGGCGCACCGTCGATGCGCGCGGCCTCGTAGAGATTCTGCGGAATGCTTTGCAGCCCGGTGAGCAGGATGATCATGTAGAAGCCGATCACCTGCCAGATCTCCGCGAAAATCACCGACGGCAGTGCCCAGTCGAAGTCCTGCAGAAACCCGATCGGGCGATCGACGAGGCCGGTTGCGCGCAGCGCATAGTTGATGATCCCGCCGCGCTCGTCGTACATCCACCGCCAGATGATGCCGACCGCAACGGCCATGAGCGGATACGACAGGAACACGATCGTCCGGTAGACGGCTGCGCCCTTCAGGTCCGAGTTGACGAGGAGCGCGATGCCGAGCGCGCCGGCGATGGCGAGCGGGGAGGCGGCGATGAAGATCAGCGTGTTCCGAAGCGCAATCCAGAACGTATCGTCGTACGACCACATCTCGACGTAGTGTTCGAGTCCGATCCATTGCGCCGGCCTGAGCGGCGACCACGCCTGGAACGACAGCACGACGTTCCAGCCGAGCGGCAACACCCGGTACAGCACGAACACGACGAGCGACGGCAGCAGAAAGCATGCGATCAGCGCGAGCTGACGGTTGCGCTGCGTCGCCCACCATCCAGCGCCTGGACGCCAGGCCGAGGTTGCCGCGCCGGCGCTTATGAGCGTCGTCACGTCGTGTTCGAGAGCGGAGCGCCCGCATGCGCGCTCCGTTGCATCGTGGGTCGAATCACGCGCGTGCGAGCTCGCGGCTCATGCGCCGTTCCGCGTCGGCAAGCGCGCTTTTCGCGTCCTTGCGGCCGAGGAGAGCGCTCTGCACTTCCGGCCAGAACGCCTCCTTCACGCGGCTGTCGTTGCCGAAGCGCCAGTTGCCCGTCATCTTGTCCGTGTGCTCGAGTTGCGTCTTGAGTACGGCATACACGGTCGGATCCTCCTTCTCGAGCTTGGCCAGGCTTGCCTTGTCCACGGCAATGTTGCCGGTCACGAGCTTGCGGCGTTCGGCAAGCTCGCCCGCCTGGCCGTTGTCGGTGATGAACTTCAGGAAGTCCCACGCGAGCTCGGGATTCTTCGAGCCCTTCGAGATGCCGAGGCCGTGCGAGTTTGGCGTCGCGTAGAAGCCGGGCATGTGAGCGACGCCAAGCGTCTCCGGCGTAACCCAGCTGCCCTGGCCCTTGAAGAAGAAGTACGCAGGCGAATGCGCGTGCAGCATGCCGACGTTGCCCGCGCCGAACGCACCGTTTGGCTCGACCCAACGGCCGGTCCACGAGATCTTGTTGATCGCGTTGCCTTGCGTGGCCTTCGCCAGCTTGTCCAGCACCTCGACCGCCTTCGGCGTATTGAACGCCGTCTTCTTCAGGTCTGGCGTGACGAGCTGAACGCCGTTCATCGCGAACAACGGCCAGTACAGCCAGTCGAAGTTCAGCGTCATGAATCCCGTCGACGCTTCAGCGCTCGTCATCTTTTGTGCATGCGAGAGAATCTCGTCGAAGGTCTTCGGCGGACCGGCAAGCCCCGCCTTGGCGAACATCGGCTTGTTGTAGAACAGCAGCGTCTTGGTGATGTAGAAGGGCAGCATGTAATTGCGCCCTTCGTAGATCCAGTTGCCGAGGTAATTCGGGTCGAAGCGGCTCTTGACCGCCGCTTCCTTGGCGAGCAGCGGCGTGAGATCGAGCAATGCACCTTGCGCCGCATACTCGAGGCCGAGCGCGCCTTGCGTATTGATCACGTCGGGCGGCGTGCCGGCCGTGAGTTGCGTCTGATAGAAGGGGCCGAAGTCGGGCCCTTTCTTGTCGAGCCACTCCACTTCGACACCGGGATGCGCCGCCTGGAACCGCTTGATCCAGCTTTCGATCAGCTCCTTCTGGTCGATGATGTTCCAGGTGAGGAAGGTGATCTTCCTGGAAGTCTGGCCGATCGCCGGTGTGGGCAGGACGCTCGCGGCAGCGGCAGCGGCGGCAGTCTTCAGCAGCGTACGACGTGTGATCATGAACTCCTCCTGTGAAATCAGTGCAGCCCGGGTTCGGGCAGTTGGGTCACTTCGGCCGTCATTGTGACTCGCACGTCGGGGTGATTACGCACGAGCGATGCGGGTACCGCCGCGGAAATCGGACCGTGCAACAGTTTCCGAACGATCGCGCATTG
>JAICVH010000677.1 GCA_025935435.1 Burkholderiales bacterium | reverse complement strand
GGCCCGCTGCCGCGTCCGGGCGAGATCTCGCTCGCGCATCACGGCGTACTGTTCCTCGACGAGCTGCCGGAGTGGGATCGGCACGTGCTCGAAGTGCTGCGCGAGCCCCTCGAAACCGGCTGCATCCACGTCTCGCGCGCGGCGCGGCAGAGCGTATTTCCCGCGCAGTTCCAGCTCGTCGCCGCGATGAATCCCTGTCCGTGCGGCTGGCTCGGGCACGCGAGCGGCCGCTGCGCCTGCACGCCCGATCAGGTGCGGCGTTATCGGTGGCGTGTGTCCGGCGCGCTCTACGATCGAATCGACATGGCGATCGAGGTGCCCGCCGTCGATGCAGCGGCCATGGCCGGCGCGAGCGCGCGCCCCGCCGCCGAAGCGTCGGCGGCCGTTCGCGATCGGGTCGCGCAAGCGTTCGAGCGACAGATCGCGCGGCAGGGCAAGGCGAATGCACGCCTCGGTGCGTCGGATGTCGAGCGCGTGTGTGCGCGCTCA
This sequence comes from Burkholderiales bacterium, assembly GCA_025935435.1. Lineage (GTDB taxonomy): Bacteria > Pseudomonadota > Gammaproteobacteria > Burkholderiales > Casimicrobiaceae > VBCG01. The sequence continues at coordinate 1,383 of JAICVH010000677.1, read as the reverse complement.
TCCGAATCCGAACGTCTACTCGCGCATGCGATGGCGCGGCATACGCTATCCGCGCGCGGCTACCACCGGGTGCTGAAGGTTGCGCGCACCATTGCCGATCTGGCGCGATCGGACAGGATCGAAGCGGCGCAGGTCGCAGAAGCGATCGGCTACCGGCACGAATTCGGCGTCTCCCAAAGATGACTCGCCTCGCCTATCGGTAGGAATTCGGCGTCGACCAAATGTAGCCCGGTTCGGCCACGCCTTCCGAGCGCGATGTCGGCGGGTCAACACGCCGACGCGCGCGCGAACAGCCACCGGCTCAGGCGGCTGAGCGGTTTTCGGGTCGTGCGCTCCTCGGTCAGCGCTCGTGCCAGGCGCATTCGGTGGCTTCGCAGCGCCGCCTCGATCAGCGTGAGGTCGATCAAGTCGCATTGCGCGACGCTACCGCCGCAGCGTGCAGCGTCGACGCGGATGCGCGTGATCTCCTCGACGCAGCGATCGAACGCGCCGTGTGCGAACGCCAGCATCGCCTCGCACACTGCAACGGCCAGCGCGATGTCGTCCGGTGCGTTCGCTGCGCGGGTCGTCGCATCCCGCCGCAGCAGCGCGATGACTCGCTGCACGAGGCGATGGCGGCCGGCAGCGGCGAAAGCGGTGGCGGCGTGGACGAGGTTGAACGCGCGCATGCCCGAAAGCGGCTTGCGTTTCCAGCATCGCGCAAGGTTCCGCGCGCGTGACCGGATCGGAACGCCGCGCAGCGCCAGCCGCCAGAGCAGCGCCGCAGCATCGACAAGCGCGGGCGTAGCGCTCGCCTTCGTCGGCTGCAACAGCGTGTCATAGACGCCGAGCGCGGACGCGGCGTCGTTGTTGTCGAGGTGCAGTAACCCAAGGTGCCATGCCAGGTGCACGCCGAAACCCGCGTTGCGTACCCATGACGCGCGGCGTGCTTCCAGCCAGTCGATGCCTTCGCGCGCTCGACCCTGCATTTCCATCACGTGCGCGATGACGTGCAGCGCGGGAGCATTGTTAGGTGCATGCTCGAGAGACAAGTGTGCGATCGTTTCGGCGCGCGCGTAGTCGCCCGTTTCCTCGAGCCCGAACGCGTACATGGCGAGGACGCGACCATACGCCGGCATGCCGGGATGCCAGTGCGGCAGTACCCGCGCGACACGGTCTCGCAGCATGTCGCGGCGGCCGAAACGAAAATCGAGCGCGAGCGCCATGTGCAACGCCAGGTCGTCGAGGGGATGATCGGCGAGCAGCCGTTCGTAATGACCGAGCGCTCGCCGATAGTCTCCGGCGTTCCATGCGCGCGCCGCGTCGAAGTGCAGGCGCGCGACGACGCTGAGCGGTTTGCTCGCACGGTCGAATGCATCGATGGCCTCAGCCGCTGCGGCATCG
>JAICVH010000696.1 GCA_025935435.1 Burkholderiales bacterium | reverse complement strand
GCGATCGCGCGCGCCCTTATCACCGATCCCGCGCTGATCGTCGCCGACGAGCCGACCGGCGATCTCGATCGCACCACTGCCGAGGAAATCCTGGGGCTGATCGAACGCCTGAACGACGAGCTCGGCAAGACGATCATCATGGTGACGCACGATCCGAAGGCCGCCGAAAAGGCGCATCGGCTGATCCATCTCGAGAAGGGGCTGCTGGTCGACTGACGGCGGCCGCAGACGCGCGATGTTCGTCCCGTTGCTCGTGTTCCGCAACGCGTTCCGGCACAAGCTGCGGACGACGCTGACGGTCGTCGGCATCATCGTCGCGATCACGGCGTTCGGCATGCTGCGCACGATTGTGGATGCGTGGTACGCCGGCGCCAACGCGAGCTCGTCAGCGCGGCTCGTCACGCGGAGCTCCGTGTCCCTTGTATTCTCGTTGCCGCTCAACTACGCGCAGAAGATTCGCCAGGTGCCCGGCGTCACGTCGGTCGGATGGGCGAACTGGTTCGGCGGCGTGTACCAGACCGAGCGCAATTTCTTTGCGCAGTTCGCGATCAGCCCGAGCTATCTCGACATGTACCCCGAGTTCGTCTTATCGGACGCCGAGCGCAAGGCGTTCGTTGCCGACCGGGTCGGCGCCATCGCCGGCCGCAAGCTCGCCGACAAGTTCGGCTGGAAGGTGGGCGACCAGATTCCGATCCGGGGCACGATCTACCCGGGCACATGGACGTTCACGTTGCGGGGCATCTACGAAGGCGCAGAGGAGGGCACCGATACTTCCACGTTCTTCTTCCATTTCGATTACCTGAACGAATCGGTCAAGCGGCAGTTTCCACGCCGCGGCGATCAGGCGGGCGTCTTCATCGAGCAGCTACGCGATCCCGATGAAGCAGCGGCGGTGTCGCAGGCGATCGACACGACGTTCCGCAACTCGCTCGCCGAGACGCTGACGGAGACGGAGAAGGCGTTCCAGCTCGGCTTCGTCGCGATGTCGGAAGCGATATTGCTCGCGATCCAGGCGGTCAGCTACGTCGTGATCGTCATCATCATGGCGGTGATGGCCAACACGATGGCCATGACGGCGCGCGAACGCTATGGCGAATACGCGACGTTCAAGGCGCTCGGCTTCAGCAACGGCTTCGTCGCGATGCTGATCTTCGCGGAATCGCTCGGCATTGCCGTTCTCGGCGGCGCCCTAGGCATTGCGTTCACCTTTCCGATGGCGGAAGCGTTCGCCAGTACGGTCGGCTCGATCCTGTCGGGCTTCCACGTGTCGGAGGAAACCATTGCGATGCAGTTCGCAGCCGCGGTGGTGATCGGCGTCGTTGCAGCGGCGATTCCCGCGTGGAATGCAGCACGCGTGCGCATCGTCGATGGACTGCGGGCGATCGGATGAATATTCGCTTCGTGGCCTTACGGTGACCGGCGCCTGAACCGATGGCCGTCCCGCTCAACTACATCGCGCGCAACCTGCTGACGCGGCGGTTGACCACCGTACTGACGGCGGGTGGCATGGCGCTCGTCGTGTATGTGTTCGCAACGGTGCTGATGCTCGCCGCAGGGCTCGAGCAGACGCTCGTGGCGACTGGCCAGGAGGACAACGTCGTCGTCATCCGGCGCAGTTCGCAGACCGAAGTGCAGAGCGGCATTCCGCGGCTTCAGGCCGGCATCGTCGAGAGCTTGCCGCAGGTCGCGATCGGCGAGAACGGGCAGCCGCTCGTGTCGAAGGAGCCGGTCGTGCTGATCAACCTTCCGAAGCGCGCCACCGGCAAGCCCGCGAACGTCGTGATTCGTGGCGTGACATCCGCTGG
>JAICVH010000718.1 GCA_025935435.1 Burkholderiales bacterium | reverse complement strand
GTTGCGTACGTGCAGTTGCGTGCAGGAGTGCGCACGGTCTACGGCGTCGGCGTCGATCCGAACATTGTCACGGCGACGCTCAGAGCGGTCGTTTCGGCGTTGAACCGTGCCTTTGCAGAAGGCGCGATCGCGCTTGGTACCGCGATCGGCGCTGCCGCCTGACAAGGAGGCCTTCATGTCCGATCAGCTGGTCATTTTCGACACGACGCTGCGCGACGGCGAACAGAGTCCCGGCGCATCGATGACCAAGGAAGAAAAGACGCGCATCGCGCGCCAGCTCGAGCGGCTGCGCGTCGATGTGATCGAAGCGGGATTCCCCGCATCGTCGAACGGCGATTTCCAGGCGGTGCAGGACATCGCCAAGGCAATCCGCGACAGCACCGTGTGCGCGCTCGCACGCGCCAACGAGAACGACGTTCGGCGCGCGGGCGAAGCACTGCGGCCTGCAAAGTCGATGCGCATCCACACGTTCATCGCGAGTTCGCCCATCCACATGCAGATGAAGCTGCGGATGACGCCCGACCAGGTGCTGGCGCAGGCGGTCAAGGCGATCGGCTGGGCGCGCGAATACACGGACAACATCGAGTTTTCGCCGGAAGACGCGGGGCGCTCCGATCCGGATTTCCTGTGTCGCTTGCTGGAAGCCGCGATCGCGGCAGGCGCGAATACCGTGAACATTCCCGACACGGTCGGCTACACGATGCCGTGGCAGTTCGGCGCGCTGATCGCGTCGTTGCGCGAGCGCATACCGAACGCCGACCGCGCCGTCTGGTCGGTGCACTGCCACAACGATCTCGGTCTCGCCGTCGCGAATTCGCTGTCGGCCGTCATGCAGGGCGCGCGCCAGGTCGAATGCACGATCAATGGTCTCGGCGAGCGCGCGGGCAATGCGTCGCTCGAGGAAATCGTGATGGCCGTGCGTACGCGCAAGGACGTATTCCCGTGTTCGACACGCATCGATGCGACGCAGATCGTCGCGGCATCGAAGCTCGTGTCCGGGATCACCGGCTTTCCGGTGCAACCGAACAAGGCGATCGTCGGCGCCAATGCATTTGCGCACGAGTCGGGCATTCATCAGGACGGCGTGCTGAAGCATCGCGAGACGTACGAGATCATGCGCGCCGAGGACGTGGGCTGGAACGCGAACAAGCTGGTGCTCGGCAAGCTGTCCGGTCGTAACGCGTTTCGGACACGACTTGCCGAACTCGGCATCGACCTGCCCGACGAGGAAGCGGTAAATACGGCGTTCGCACGCTTCAAGGAACTGGCCGACAAGAAGGGCGAGGTGTTCGACGAGGACCTGCACGCCCTCGTGTCGGAAGAGGGCATCGTGCCTGCGCACGAGTATTACAAGCTCGCGGCGCTCAAGGTAACGTCGGAAACGGGGACGGTGCCGCACGCACGCGTCGTCATGGCTGTTGGCGAGTCCGAGGTGGTCGCCGAAGTCAACGGCGATGGCCCGGTCGATGCGGTCTTCAAGGCGATCGAGCGGATGGCTGGGTCGCAGGCGCGCATGCAGTTGTACTCCGTCAATGCAATTACCGGCGGCACCGATGCGCAGGGAGAGGTCACGGTGCGGCTCGAACGGGACGGACGGATCGTCAACGGGCTGGGTGCCGACACCGACATCATCGTCGCGTCGGCGAAGGCGTACATCAATGCGCTCAACCGGCTGCACGACGGCGTCGAGCGCCTGAACCCTCAG
>JAICVH010000412.1 GCA_025935435.1 Burkholderiales bacterium | reverse complement strand
TTCGCGTGCTTGACGATCACGCAGGCCGGCACGTCGAACGCCGTCACACAACGCCATGCAGCATCGGCATCGCCAACGTTGTTGAACGACAGTTCCTTGCCCTGCAACTGCCGATACGACGCGATCGCGCCGGTGGCTGCCGCAGGCTCGCGGTACAGGGCAGCACGCTGGTGCGGGTTTTCCCCGTAACGCATGTCCTGCACCTTGTCGCCGGACAGAAAGATCGACGCGGGGAACGCGCCGGAGCTGCCTTCGACGTCGCGTGCACCGAGCCAGTTGGCGATCGCACCGTCGTACGCCGCCGTGTGTGCGAACGCGCGCTGCATCAGGCGGAAGCGGAGCGCGGCGGGCAGTGAATTCCCATTCGCGCGCAGCGCGTCGAGGACGACGCCGTAATCCTCCGGATGAACGACGACACCGACATGCTGCCAGTTCTTGGCGGCGCTACGCAGCATGGCCGGGCCGCCGATGTCGATGTTCTCGATCGCGTCGTCGAGCGTGCAATCGGCGTTCGCGACCGTTTCGCGAAACGGATAGAGATTGACCACGACGAGGTCGATCGGCGCGATCGCATGCTGGGCAAGCGCCTCGCGATGCGACGCAACGTCGCGCCGCGCCAGGATCCCGCCGTGCACCTTTGGGTGCAGCGTCTTGACGCGGCCGTCGAGCATTTCCGGGAAGCCGGTGTAGCGCCCGATGTCGGTGACCGCGATGCCCGCTTCTGCGAGAAGTCGTGCGGTGCCGCCGGTCGACAGCAGCGCGATGCCTGCCGCAACGAGCCCGCCTGCCAGCTCGACGATGCCCGACTTGTCGGAGACCGACAGCAGCGCCTGCGTGACCGTCACGGACGTCAGATCAGGTTGTGCTTGGCGAGCTTGGCGCGCAGCGTGTTGCGGTTGAGCCCGAGCATTTCCGCGGCGTGTGTCTGGTTGCCGTTGGAGCGGTCGAGAATCGACGCCAGAAGCGCGCGTTCGACATGCGCGATGACCATGTCGTAGATGCCGTGCGGTGGCTCGCCTTCGAGCCTGCGGAAGTACTCGTCGAGCGACCTCTCGACACTGCGGCCGATTTCGTTGCCGCTGTTCAGCCGAACGCTGCGTTTCATGCGGCCAGCGCCTCCTGCCATGTTTCGTATTGCAGACGCTCGCCTTCGGCGGCAAGGCGCGTAAACCATTGCAGGACGACAGCGCGCTGCACGGACGGCGTTTCGGCGGCGTTGATCCGTACCCTGAACTCCCGCGCGCCAGAGAGACCGGTCGTGTACCAATGCAGATGCTTTCGCGCCGTGCGAACGCCGATGTCGTCGCCGTGGAATCGATAGTGATCGTCGAGATGGTCGAGGATGACGCGACGCGCTTCGGCGACGGTCGGCGGCGCGAGCGTTTCGCCGGTGGCGAGGTAGTGTGCGATTTCGCGAAAGATCCACGGCCTGCCCTGCGCCGCCCGGCCGATCATCACGCCGTCCGCGCCCGTGTACGCCAGCACCGCTTCGGCGCCTTGCGGCGTCTCGACGTCACCGTTGGCGAAGACCGAAATGCCGACGGCGCGTTTCACGGCGCGAATGCTGTCGTACTCGACGGGTCCGGTGAAGGCGCACGCGCGCGTGCGTCCGTGCACCGCGAGCGCCGCGACACCCGCGTCCTCCGCGATTCGCGCAATCGAAACGGCGTTGCGCGTCGACGGCGTCGGACCTGTGCGAATCTTGAGAGTGACCGGAACAGCGACGGCGCGGACGACCGCGCGCAGGATCGATCCCACCAGCGTTTCGTTGGACAGCAATGCGGATCCCGCCGCCGCATTGCACACCTTCTTCGCTGGGCAACCCATATTGATGTCGATGATCTGCGCGCCGCAATCGACGTTGTAGCGCGCGGCGTCGGCCATCCACGCGGGATCCGAGCCGGCGATTTGCACGGCGATCGGTGCAGGCTCGCCGGTGTGGTCGGTGCGACGGCGCGACTTGCCGGTGTTACGCAGGCGCGGATCGGCAGCGACCATCTCGGACACGGCATACCCCGCGCCCATCCGCTTGCACAGCATGCGAAACGGACGATCAGTAACGCCCGCCATCGGTGCGACCGCTAGATTATTCGGCAGTGCATGGCCACCGATGCGCACGACTCTTAAGTTCGTTTTGGTTTCGGAGGGGCTCGGATTATACCTGTTTGCATCACTGCGTCGAGCAATACGGCGACGAACGTTGTCGAACGAAGCGTTAAAAACAACGACGCGGCGAAGACATCGAGTCTCCGCCGCGTCGTGTACACCCGGCAGCGATTACTTCACTGCGTATGCATCAATCCGTGGGCAATTGACGGTTGCTCATCGAACTACCCGCCGCCCTGTCGACCGATCCGGGGACTGCACCATTGATCGCACCGTTCGATGAACGGCTCGCCGCGTCCGGTTCAGGGTTCGGACTTGCCGCGCTGTCGAGCGAGGTCTGCGAGTCGAATGAGGTCGTTCCGTTCTGCGAGTCGGTCGACGCGTCGGGCATGCTAGGCCCATTGATCGTCTTGGTTCCGCGGCTCATCGAGCGATTCGAAGGCGTACCGTCATTGATGACGCTACCCGGGCTGCCATAGCTGCTTGCGCCCGGTGTCGTCACGGCGCTTCCGTCCCGCCGCGCACCGTCCGTATCGATCTCGGTCGCGAACGCCGTTGCGGCAAGACCCATCGCGGAGGCCACCGCCGCGACGCGCATCCACTGTCGTGCGTTCATCAGATCTCCTTTCACCAAGTACGGTGGAATTATCGCGGGCGCAGGCGACGGCGCATGCCAGCCCCCTCCCTATTGCCGTGTAGGAAGATGGCGCAGCCAGACGCCTACAGATGCGAAGCTAACGCAGGCCGAAGAGCATCGCGCGCGTGAACGCGCGTTTGGCAAAAGGCATGCTATCGAGCATCGTCATGCCGACGCCACGCGGTAACCGCAGCAGTGGTCGGTCGCTCGCGAATACGTGTACGAGTCCGTGCGTGAACGCAATGCCTGCGCGGCGATCGCGAGTCCGACCACGTGCGTAACGTGCGAGCATCGCCTTTCCGCCCAGATCATCACGCCGGGTGTCGACGATCACCGCCGCGAGCTCGAACGCGTCGCGAAGACCCAGATTGAAGCCCTGGCCGGCGATCGGATGCAGGGCCTGCGCCGCGTTGCCGATGACGACGACGTGCGGCGCGGTGATGCTGCGTGCGACTTCGAGCACCAACGGAAACGACCGGCGATGGCCAACGCCGGTGAACCCGCGCACGCGAGTTCCGAAATGCGAGGCGAGCGCGTGCATGAACTCGGCGTCGTTGAGCGCGAGTGTGCGTGCCGCGTCTTCGGGTGTTTGGGTCCATACGAGTCCGTACTCATCGCGTTCTGGAAGTAGTGCGACGGG
>JAICVH010000011.1 GCA_025935435.1 Burkholderiales bacterium | reverse complement strand
GAATATTTCTGGCTCGTCCTGCTCGGTCTCTCCTGTGCGATCGTCATCACGGCGGAGCGGCCGCTGAAGGGCATGGTGTCGCTGCTGCTCGGGCTCCTCGTCGCGTGCGTAGGCCTCGGAAACCCGGCTGGTTTCCCGCGATTCACGTTTGGCAACACCGAGTTGATGGGCGGCATCGGGTTGATTCCGATGATGATCGGCATGTTCGCCGTTTCGGAAATCATCCGTTACGCGGTCGACACGTCGCCGCAGCTCGCCGTCGTCGACCAGCCGATCGGCAACGTCTTCAAGGGCATGTGGACGCTGACCAAGCGCTATCCGGTGCAGATCCTCCGCGGCAACATCGTGGGCACGCTCGTCGGCGCGCTGCCCGGCGCCGGCGCGGACATCGCAGCGTGGATGAGCTACGCGATCAGCAAGAAGTTCTCGAAGGAGCCGGAGAAATTCGGCACCGGCCACGTCGAGGGCATCGTCGAATCGGGCGCGGCGAACAACAGCGCGCTGGCCGGCGCGTGGATCCCCGCGCTCGTGTTCGGCATTCCAGGAGATTCGATCACGGCGATCGTCATCGGCGTTCTGTACATGAAGAACATGAACCCCGGGCCGACGCTCTTCACGCAGAACCCTCAGAACATCTACGCCGTCTATTTGCTGTTCATCGTTGCGAACATTCTGATGATTCCGCTGGGCTGGTTCTGCATCAAGGTCGCCAAGCAGATCCTGCGCGTCCCGCGCAACGTGCTGATGCCCCTGATCCTGCTGTTCTGCATCGTCGGCACCTTCGCGATCAACAACACGCCGTTCGACGTCGGCGTCATGCTTGCTGCCGGACTCATCGCGTACGTGCTCGAGGAAAACGGCTTTCCCAGCGCCCCTGCGATTCTCGGCGTCGTTCTCGGCGGCATGCTCGAGGAAAATTTCGTGACGTCGATGATCAAGTCCGAAGGCAACCTGCTCGGCTTCTTCAGCCGACCGATTGCCGCCACGCTTGGCGTATTGACGCTGTCGGCGTGGTTCCTGCCACCGCTAGTGCGCCGGTTACGGCGGCTGGCAGGCGCGTGAGCTTGCGTTGACCCTCTATGCTGCAACGCGGTAAAATCGACTGTTTTTGACTGGCGCATGCGGGCGAAGGCCCAGCGGGCACGCGCCGGGCTTCGACACGCGAAACAACAAAGCGAACGCGCCGCCTTGTGTCGGCGCGCGCATCGAACATCCATGCGTCGCAAACTCGTCGCCGGCAACTGGAAGATGAACGGCGACCTCGCAACGAACGCGCGGCTGCTCGATCGCCTGGCTGGCGCGTGGACGCGTGCAGAGCGACGGTCTCTCGCCGTTTGCGTTCCGGCGCCGTATCTCGCGCAGGCGCAGGCAGCGTTGCAGGACAGCGCCGTGGCGTGGGGCGCGCAGGATGTGAGCGAGCACCGGAGCGGTGCTTACACCGGTGACGTTTCCGCCGGCATGCTGGTCGAGTTCGGGTGCCGCTATGCGATCGTTGGCCACTCGGAACGCCGGCAGGGTCACGGCGAAACCGATGCGCGTGTCGCAGCGAAGGCACGCGCCGCGTTGACGGCAGGGCTGACGCCGATTGCGTGCGTGGGCGAAACGCTCGACGAACGCGAGCGCGGCGACACCGAGGCGATCGTGCGACGTCAGCTCGCTGCGCTGATCGCCGTGCTCGGCGGCGATACGGGACGCATCGTCGTTGCTTACGAGCCGGTATGGGCGATCGGCACCGGGCGCACCGCGGAGCCTGCTGATGCGCAAGCGGTGCACACGAAGCTTCGTGCGCAACTGCTGGCAGCGGGGGCGGGCGCGGTGAGTATCCTGTACGGAGGCAGCGTCAAGGCTGCGAACGCCGCCGCGCTGCTGGCGATGCCCGACATAGACGGGGCGCTGGTGGGCGGCGCATCGCTCGACGCGGATGAATTTTTGGCGATCGGCCGTGCCTAATCCGGGCGCGCCGGCGGAGAATCGAACGAATGAACATGGTTGAATCGGCGGTGTTGGTGCTTCATGTGCTGACGGCGCTTGCCGTTTGCGGGTTCGTCCTGCTCCAGCATGGCAAGGGTGCGGACATGGGGGCGGCGTTCGGCAGCGGATCGTCCGGCAGTCTGTTCGGCGCGGCTGGCTCGGCAAATTTCCTGTCACGGACGACGGCAATCCTCGCAACGGTGTTCTTCGTGACGAGCGTTGCGTTGACCTACCTTGGATCGCAGCACGGGGTCTCGCAAGGCGTGATGGACAAGGGTGTGATGGAAAAGGGCGTGATGGAGCGGGTGGTGCCGGCGAAGCCGAGCGACGTGCCGCAGCCAGCGCCTTCGACGACACCCGCGGCGCCCGCGCCGAGTGGTACGGCGCCGGCGGACGTACCGAAATGATTCAGGCCGACGTGGTGAAATTGGTAGACACGCTGTCTTGAGGGGGCAGTGGCGAAAGCCGTGGGAGTTCGAGTCTCCCCGTCGGCACCATTTTTCCTGGTTTCGGATCGCGGAGGTTGGTAACGCAGGACGGTTCGATCGATTTGCAGGTCCGTGATTCGCAATGTTGCCGCGGGTTCCGAGCGCGGCGCATGACACCTCCTCTTTGACGATGCTCGATCAATACTTTCCGATCCTGCTCTTCATTCTGTTCGGCCTCGGCCTTGGCGCACTGCTTCTCGGGGTCGGCAGGTTCGTGTCGCCGAACCGGCCGGATCCGGAAAAGCTCTCACCGTACGAGTGCGGGTTCGAGGCGTTCGAGGACGCGCGAATGAAGTTCGACGTCCGTTACTACCTGGTCGCGATCCTGTTCATCCTGTTCGATCTCGAGATTGCGTTCCTGTTTCCATGGGCGGTCGTGCTGCAGGACGTCGGCTTCTTCGGGTTCGCGGCGATGATGCTGTTCCTTTTGATTCTCGTCGTCGGCTTCATATACGAATGGAAGCGAGGGGCGTTGGAGTGGGAATGAGCGCGCCGCGTACGGGCGAAGCCCGTACGCAGGCCCGCAGGGCCCGTCGGCGCGCGAGTTCCGCGAGGCCGACGCGGGGACGCGGCGCGTCGCATGAGCGGTGCAATGAGGCCGAGGGAATGAGCGGAACGAACACGGGCGCTCCCGCGACCCGTGGACTGCAACGCGGAAAATGAGCTGACATGGCGATCGAAGGCGTTCTCGAAAAAGGCTTTGTGACGACGTCGCTCGACAGCGTCATCAACTGGGCACGCAACGGGTCGATGTGGCCGATGACGTTCGGTCTCGCCTGCTGCGCGGTCGAGATGATGCACGCCGGCGCCGCGCGCTACGACCTCGACCGCTTCGGCATCGTTTTCCGGCCGAGCCCGCGCCAATCCGACGTGATGATCGTCGCCGGCACGCTCTGCAACAAGATGGCGCCCGCGTTACGCAAGGTGTACGACCAGATGGCCGAGCCGCGCTGGGTGATCTCGATGGGCTCGTGTGCAAACGGGGGCGGTTACTACCATTACTCGTACTCGGTCGTGCGTGGATGCGATCGCATCGTTCCCGTCGACATCTACGTCCCCGGCTGCCCGCCGACGTCCGAGGCTCTGCTGTACGGCATCCTTCAATTGCAGAACAAGATCTGGCGCACGAATACGATCGCCCGCTGATGGCCGTCGAAACCGCACAGCTGACGACGGCACTCGGTGCCGCGTTCTCCGAAGGCACATTGCAAAGCGTTTCCACCGCACTCGACGAAGTGACGGTCGTCGTCGCCGTCGAACGGTACTTGGACGTGATGCGCACGCTGCGCGACCGACCCGACCTTCGGTTCGAAATGCTGATCGACCTTTGCGGCGTCGATTATTCGAGCTATGGCGGGGGCGCCTGGGATGGACCGCGCTTTGGCGTCGTCTGCCACCTGCTGTCGTTGTCGAACAACTGGCGCCTGCGCGTGCGAACGTTCGCGCCGGACGACGATTTCCCCGTAGTGCCGAGCCTCGTCGACGTGTGGCCATCGGTCAACTGGTTCGAGCGCGAAGCATTCGATCTCTACGGCGTCATGTTCCCGGGGCATCCGGACCTGCGCCGTCTGCTTACGGATTACGGCTTCGTTGGCCACCCGTTCCGCAAGGACTTTCCGATTTCAGGTTACGTCGAGATGCGCTACGACCCCGAGCAGGGTCGCGTCATCTATCAGCCGGTCACGATCGAGCCGCGCGAGGTGACGCCGCGCGTGATCCGCGAAGAGAACTACGCGGAAAAAGAATAGCGTGGCTGAAATTCGCAACTACACGATGAATTTCGGGCCGCAGCACCCGGCGGCGCACGGCGTGCTGCGTCTCGTGCTCGAGCTCGACGGCGAGGTCATCGAGCGCGCCGACCCGCACATCGGCTTGCTGCATCGCGCAACCGAGAAGCTCGCCGAGCACAAGACCTGGATCCAATCGTTGCCGTACATGGACCGTCTCGATTACGTGTCGATGATGTGCAACGAGCACGCGTACTGCCTCGCCATCGAGCGGCTGCTCGGCATCGACGTTCCGGTTCGTGCGCTCTACATCCGCACGATGTTCGACGAGATCACGCGAATCCTGAATCACCTGATGTGGCTTGGTTCGCACTCGCTCGATATCGGCGCGATGACCGTTTTTCTGTACGCGTTTCGCGAACGCGAAGACCTGTTCGACATGTACGAAGCGGTGTCCGGTGCGCGCATGCACGCTGCGTATTACCGCCCGGGCGGCGTGTATCGCGATCTTCCGGACCGGATGCCGCAGTACCAGGCGATGAAATCCCGCAATGCGCGGGAGATGAAATCGCTGAACGAGAACCGCCAAGGCTCGCTGCTCGACTTCATCGAGGATTTCACGCGACGCTTCCCCGCGTACGTCGACGACTACGAGACGCTGCTGACCGACAACCGGATCTGGAAGCAGCGCACCGTGGGTATCGGCGTCGTGACGGCCGAGCGCGCACAGGCGCTCGGCTTTACCGGCGCAATGCTCCGCGGCTCCGGCGTGCCGTGGGACTTGCGGCGCAAGCAGCCCTATGCAATGTACGACCAGCTCGACTTCGACATTCCGGTCGGGATCAACGGCGATTGCTACGACCGTTACCTGGTGCGCATCGAGGAAATGCGGCAGTCGAATCGCATCATCCGGCAGTGTATCGACTGGCTGCGTGTCAATCCGGGTCCGGTGATCACCGGCAACCACAAGGTTGCGCCGCCTCCGCGCGAGGCGATGAAGGAGAACATGGAAGAGCTGATCCATCACTTCAAGCTCTTCACCGAAGGCATCCACGTGCCGGCGGGCGAGGTGTACGCGGCGATCGAGCATCCGAAAGGCGAATTCGGTGTCTACGCGATCTCCGACGGCGCCAACAAGCCATACCGGATCAAGCTGCGCCCGCCCGATTATGTGCATCTCGCCGCACTCGACGAAATGTCGCGTGGCCACATGATTGCCGACGTCGTCGCGATCATCGGCACGCAGGACATCGTGTTCGGTTCGATCGACCGCTAGCGTTCGACACATCAAACGCCCCATGACGAGCGCTGCCATTCAAATCCTGTCGAGTGACGCGGTTCGAAGGATCGACCGCGAGGTCGCCAAGTATCCGGCCGATCAGAAGCAGTCGGCGGTGATGTCGGCGCTCGCGATCGCCCAGGACGAGCACGGATGGCTGTCGGCCGAAGTGATGGATGCCGTTGCCCACCATCTCGGCATGCCGACGGTCGCCGTGTACGAGGTCGCGTCGTTCTACTCGATGTACAACCTGAAGCCGACCGGGCGCTTCAAGCTGACGATCTGCACGAACCTTCCCTGCGCGCTGCAGGGCGCTTCCAATGCCGCGAAGCATCTGAAGGAGCGGCTTGGCATCGGCTTTGGCGAGACGACCGGCGATGGCCGCTTCACGCTCAAGGAAGGCGAGTGCATGGGCGCATGCGGCGACGCGCCCGTGGTGCTCATCAACAACAAGCGCATGGCGAGCTTCATGAATCCGGCCGAGCTTGACGCGCTTCTCGACGAGCTTGCAGCCGATGCCGCGCGCGCCGAGCCGGCGCCGATCAACAGCCGATGAACGCGCCGTCCGAATTCCTCGACTACGGTCCGGACGCCGTGCTGATGGCCGGTTTGAACGGGCGCAATTGGCGCCTCGCCGATTACCTGTCGCGTGGCGGCTACGACGCGTTGAAAAAGATCTTGAACGACAAGGTTCCGCCGGAGCAGGTCACTGCCGAAGTCAAGAAGTCCGCGCTGCGCGGGCGCGGCGGCGCCGGATTTCCCACGGGACTCAAGTGGAGCTTCATGCCGAAGCAGTTCCAGGGCAGCAAGTACCTCGTCTGCAACTCGGACGAGGGTGAGCCCGGAACGTTCAAGGATCGCGACATCATGCGCTACAACCCCCACTCGCTGTTCGAGGGCATGGCGATCGCGGCGTACGCAATGGGCTGCGCGCGCGGCTACAACTACATCCACGGCGAGATCTGGGATGTCTACGAGCGCTGCGAGGAGGCGATCGAGGAAGCGTATGCGGCTGGTTTGCTCGGCAACAATATCCTCGGCAGCGACTTCAGCTTCCACCTGTACAACCACCACGGCTACGGCGCATACATCTGCGGCGAGGAAACGGCGCTGCTCGAATCGCTCGAAGGCAAGAAGGGCCTGCCGCGGTTCAAGCCGCCGTTTCCTGCGAGCTATGGGCTGTACGGCAAGCCGACGACGATCAACAACACCGAGACGTTTGCCGCAGTCCCCTGGATCATTCGCAACGGCGGCGAGTGGTTCCTGAACCTTGGTCTGCCCAACAATGGCGGCACCAAGATCTTCTCGGTGTCGGGCGACGTTGCGCGCCCCGGCAACTACGAGATCCGCCTCGGTACGCCATTCTCGACGCTACTGGAGATGGCCGGAGGCATGCGCGGTGGACGCGCGCTGAAGGCCGTGATCCCGGGCGGCTCGTCAGCGCCGGTACTGCCGGCCGAAGTGATGATGGGCCTGACGATGGATTACGACTCGATCGCCAAGGCGGGGTCGATGCTCGGCTCGGGAGCCGTCATCGTGCTCGATGAAACGCGTTGCATGGTGAAGAGCCTGCTGCGGCTGTCGTACTTCTATTACGAGGAGTCATGCGGTCAGTGCACGCCGTGTCGCGAAGGGACCGGCTGGCTGTGGCGGATGGTCGATCGCATCGAACACGGCACGGGGCGCATGGAAGACTTGGATGTCCTGACTTCGGTCGCCGACAACATCCAGGGCCGCACGATCTGCGCGCTCGGCGACGCCGCCGCGTTGCCGGTCAAGAGCTTCATCAAGCACTTTCGAAGCGAATTCGAGCATCACATCGAGCACCGGCAGTGCCTGGTGCCCGAATACGTATGAGCGCCGCCGGGCCGTTGCAAGGCGCGAATTGCACCCCCTCGGGGGGTAGCGAAGGGGCGTCAGCCTTAAGCGTTGGGGTCGTCTTATGACGGCGACGCCGATCAACCTCGAGATCGACGGCCGCGCCGTACAGGTGCCGCACGGCAGTACCGTCATGGATGCCGCCAACAAGCTCGGCATCTACGTCCCGCATTTCTGTTATCACAAGAAGCTGTCGATTGCCGCCAACTGCAGGATGTGCCTCGTGCAGGTCGAGAAGGCACCGAAGCCGCTGCCTGCATGCGCGACGCCCGTCACCGAAGGCATGAAGGCGTGGACGCATTCCGACCAGGCGATCAAGGCGCAGCAAGGCGTGATGGAATTTCTGCTGATCAACCATCCGCTGGACTGCCCGATCTGCGACCAGGGCGGCGAATGTCAGTTGCAGGATCTCGCAGTCGGATATGGCGCATCGGCTTCGCGCTACCGCGAGAAAAAGCGGGTCGTGTTTCACAAGTACCTCGGGCCGCTGATCTCCGCCGAGGAGATGACGCGCTGCATCCACTGCACGCGCTGCGTCCGTTTCGGCCAGGAGATCGCCGGCATCATGGAGCTCGGGATGTCGGGCCGCGGCGAGCATGCCGAGATCGAGGCGTTCGTTGGCCGCACCGTCGATTCCGAGTTGTCGGGCAACATGATCGACCTCTGTCCGGTTGGCGCACTGACGTCCAAGCCGTTTCGCTTTGCCGCGCGCACGTGGGAGCTCGCGCGGCGGAAGAGCGTGTCGCCGCACGACGGCCATGGCAGCAATCTCGTCGTGCAGGTGAAAAACGATCGCGTGATGCGCGTGCTGCCGCTCGAAAACGAGGCGGTGAACGAGTGCTGGCTGACGGACAAGGATCGCTTCTCGTATGAAGCGTTGAACGCACCGGAGCGGCTGACGTCGCCGATGCTGAGGGAAGGCAGCGAATGGAAGGCCGTCGACTGGCCGACCGCGCTCGAGTTCGTCGCCAATGGTTTGTCGGAGGTCGTCGCGAAGCAGGGGCCTTCGGCGATCGGCGCCCTGTTGTCGCCGCACGCGACGGTCGAGGAAATGACGCTGGCCGCGCGCCTGATCCGCGGCCTCGGCAGCGATAACATCGATTTCAGGCTACGCCAGACCGACTTTCGCGACGACGGCTTGCGTGACGGTGCGCCGTGGCTCGGCATGTCGATCGAAGCGGTCGGCAAGCTCGACCGCGCGCTCGTCGTCGGAAGCTTTCTGCGCAAGGATCATCCGTTGCTCGCGCACCGGTTGCGGCAGGCGGCCAAGAAAGGCGCTCAGATCTCATCGTTGCATTCGGTCGACGACGACTGGAGCATGCCCATCGCGCATCGCGCGACCGTGTTGCCGTCGCTGATGCCGGGGATGCTCGCGCAGATCGTCGTCGCGGCGGCGCAGGGTGCGGGCAAACCGGTGCCCGCCACGCTGCAGGGCGTTGAACCGGTCGCCGCGGCCGACGTCATCGCTGCGAGCCTGCTGTCCGGCGAACGCCGCGCGATCCTGCTTGGCAACTTCGCGATCCAGCATCCGGATGCGTCGCAGATCCTCGCGCTTGCGCAAGCGCTTGCCGGCATTACCGGCGCAACGCTCGGTGTGCTTACGGAAGCCGCGAACACCGTGGGTGGCTATCTTGCCGGAGCGCTGCCGCGCGCAGGCGGCTTGAACGCGCAAACGATGCTGAGCGGCAATGGCGCGGAATCGCCGCGCGCCTACGTCGTCGTGCATGCGGAACCGGAATTCGACTGCGCGAATCCGGTGGCGGCGCGCGCCGCCCTCGAGCGCGCGGGGCTCGTCGTCGTGCTGAGTGCGTTCCGTACGGCGACGCGCTATGCGAACGTGCTGCTGCCGGTCGCGCCGTTCACGGAGACATCCGGCACTTTCGTGAACTGCGAGGGCCGTGTGCAGCCGTTTCGCGGCGTCGCGCTTCCGCTCGGCGAAACGCGGCCGGCGTGGAAGGTGTTGCGCGTTCTCGGCACGATGCTCGGCCTGACCGACTTTGCGTTCGACAGTTCCGAGCAGGTGCGCGACGTGGTGCTCGGCAATGCGGACGCGTTGCGCGCGCGGCTTTCCAACGCGACCCGCACCGAGATCGCGGCCCCGATGAAACCGGGCGGCGGCGTTGAGCGCGTCGCCGATGTGCCGATCCATTTCGCCGATCCGCTGGTGCGGCGCGCGCCTTCGCTGCAGGCGACCGCCGACGCGAAGCCGCCGCGGGCGCGGCTGCATCGCACGCTGCTCGAGCAGCTCGGCATCGAGGAAGGTGCGCAGATCAAGGTTCGTCAGGGCGGCGGCGAAGCGGTGCTCGCGACGCAGCTCGACCCGGGCGTGCCGCCGGGGGTCGTGCGCATCGCAGCCGCGCATCCGTCGACCTGCGGCCTGGAGGGGCTTTCCGGTGCAATCGTGATCGAGAAGGCGTAATCGATGAGCGACCTGCTCCTTCCCGTTCAGAACGCGTTGGGCCCGCTATGGGTGCCGGTGTGGACGATGCTCAAGGTCGTCGTCATCGCCGTGCCGCTGATTCTCTGCGTCGCGTATCTGACGTATGCCGAGCGCAAGGTGATCGGCTGGATGCAGGTGCGCATCGGACCGAACCGCGTCGGTCCGCTCGGATTGCTGCAGCCGTTCGCCGACGTGCTGAAGATGCTGTTCAAGGAAATCATCGTGCCATCGGGGGCAAGCCGCGCCCTGTTCTTCATTGCACCGATGCTCGCGCTCGCGCCGGCGCTCGCGGCGTGGGCGGTCATTCCGTTCACCGACACGCTGGTGCTCGCCGACATCAACGCGGGGCTGCTCTACATCCTGGCGATGACATCGATGGGCGTGTACGGAATCATCCTTGCCGGGTGGGCGTCGAATTCCAAGTACGCGTTCCTCGGCTGTCTGCGCTCCGCCGCACAGATTGTCTCGTATGAAATCGCGATGGGCTTTGCGCTGGTCGGCGTGCTGATGGCTGCAAACAGCCTGAACCTCGCCGATATCGTGCGCGGCCAGGACGGCGGCGCCGCGTACTGGTACGTTTGGCCGCTGTTGCCGCTGTTCATTGTCTACCTCGTCTCGGGCATCGCGGAAACCAACCGACATCCGTTCGACGTGGCGGAAGGCGAATCCGAGATCGTCGCCGGCTTCCATGTCGAGTACTCGGGCATTTCCTTTGCATTGTTCTTTCTCGCCGAGTACATGAACATGATCCTGATCGCGGCGCTGACGTCGATCATGTTCCTCGGCGGCTGGCTGTCGCCGTTCCCGATCCTGAACGACGCGGAGATTTTCGGCATGCATCCGTTCGGCGACGGTTTCGCGTGGTTCGCGATCAAGGTCGCATTCGTGCTGCTGATCTTCCTGTGGGTGCGCGCTACCTTCCCGCGCTATCGGTACGACCAGATCATGCGACTCGGCTGGAAGGTTTTCATCCCGGTCACGCTGGTCTGGATCGTGTTCCTCGGCGCGATGATGCAGACGCGCTACGCCGATCTGTTTCACTAGGCGCCGATGAATCTCGTCCGCCGCGTACGTGAATTCTTCGGAACGTGGTTCCTGCTCGAACTCGTTCGGGGTATGGCCCTGACGGGCAAGTACATGTTCTCGCGCAAGATCACCGTGCAGTTTCCGGAGGAGAAGACGCCGGCGGGCCCGCGTTTTCGCGGTCTGCATGCACTGCGCCGCTATCCGAACGGCGAGGAGCGTTGCATCGCGTGCAAGCTGTGTGAGGCGGTGTGCCCGGCGCTTGCGATCACGATCGAGTCCGAGCAGCGCGAGGACGGAACGCGCCGCACGACGCGCTACGACATCGATCTCACCAAATGCATCTTCTGCGGCTTCTGCGAGGAAAGCTGTCCGGTCGATTCGATCGTCGAGACGCGCATCCTGGAATACCACGGCGAACGTCGCGGTGACCTGTATTACACGAAGGAGATGTTGCTCGCGGTGGGCGACCGCTACGAAGCGCAGATCGCGGCCGACCGGGCGGAGGACGCGAAGTATCGGTGAAATGGTGCCATGACTTTTTCCACTTTCACCTTCTACGCGTTCGCCGCGATACTGATCTTCGCCGCATTGCGCGTGATCACGACGCGCAATCCGGTCCACGCGGCGCTGTGGCTCGTGCTGTCCTTCTTCACGGCTGCAGGGCTCTGGCTGCTGCTGCGCGCGGAATTCCTGGCGATTGCACTGGTGCTCGTATACGTCGGCGCCGTCATGGTGCTGTTCCTGTTCGTCGTGATGATGCTGGACGTCAACTTCGACTCGCTGCGCCAGCACTTCCGCAGCTACCTGCCGATCGGCGCAGCGGTCGGGGTACTCGTACTGTTCGAAATGGCGCTCGTGATCATCGACAGCGCAATCGGCCGCAGCACGGCCGAGCCACCGGTGCCGGCGGCAAGCAATACGCGGGCGCTCGGGCAACTGCTCTACGTCGACTACGTGTATCCGTTCGAGATCGCAGCCGTCGTGCTGCTCGTGGCGATCATCGCCGCGATTGCATTGACGCACCGGGAACGCAAAGAACGCAAACAACAGGATCCGGCCTTGCAGGTGAAGGTGCGGCGCGAAGATCGCGTGCGCCTCGTAAACCTGCGGTCCGGAAAGCCGCCGGCCTGACGACCGGTGCTTGATTGGCTCGCGCAGCACGCGGCCCGCCGAACGGCCGCCTGCGCGATCACGTCGTACAGGGAGCGACACGTTGTCACTGCTGAACGCACCGACGCTTGCGCATTATCTGGTGCTGGGAGCGATGCTGTTTGCCATCAGCATGGCCGGTATCTTCCTCAACCGGCGCAACGTGATCATGATGCTGATGGCGATCGAGCTGATGCTGCTCGCCGTCAACCTCAACTTCATCGCGTTCTCACGCTACCTGGGCGACATGGCGGGCCAGGTGTTCGTATTCTTCATCCTGACGGTGGCGGCCGCCGAGTCCGCGATCGGCCTCGCAATTCTGGTGCTGCTTTTCCGCAATCCCGTGTCGATCGTCGTCGAGGCGCAGGGACGGCTCCGCGGATGAAGGCATCGGGACCGACCGGCCGCGCGAACGCCTGGCGATGAGCATGCGCGCGCTCTATCTGCTGGTTCCGTTCGCGCCGCTGGTCGCGTCGATCGTCGTCGGCTTGTGGGGTCCGAAGCTCGGGCGCAGGCTTTCGCACTCGCTCTGCATCATCGGCGTAGCTGCTTCGTTCGTCGCTTCGATCGTGATCGCGCGCGATGTCCAGGCGGGCCACGTCTTCAACGGTGACGTCTACGCCTGGCTCGTTTCGGGCGACTTCAAGCTCGCCATCGGTTTCCTGATCGATCCGCTGACGGCGACCATGCTGCTCGTGGTCACGTTCGTGTCGTTGATGGTCCACATCTACACGATCGGCTACATGGCCGACGACCCGGGGTACACGCGCTTTTTCAGTTACATCTCGCTCTTCACGTTCTCGATGCTGATGCTCGTGATGAGCAATAACTTCCTGCAACTCTTCTTCGGATGGGAAGCGGTGGGGCTCGTGTCCTACCTGTTGATCGGCTTCTGGTACACGAGGCCGACCGCGATCTATGCCAACCTCAAGGCGTTTCTGGCGAACCGCGTCGGCGACTTCGGCTTCGTGCTGGGCATCGGATTGGTGCTGGCATATTTCGGCACGCTGGATTACGCCCCCGTCTTCGCAAAGGTGGAATCGCTCGCGGCCACAACGATCACGCCGTGGAGCGGAACGCAGTGGTCGTTGATGACGGCAATCTGCATCTGCCTGTTCGTCGGCGCGATGGGCAAGAGCGCACAGGTACCGCTGCACGTCTGGCTGCCCGATTCGATGGAGGGCCCTACGCCGATCTCCGCACTGATCCACGCTGCGACGATGGTCACGGCCGGCATCTTCATGGTCGCGCGGATGAGCCCGCTGTTCGAATGGTCGGAGACGGCGCTGTCGTTCGTAACGATCATCGGCGCGATCACGGCGCTCTTCATGGCGTTCCTCGGCATCGTGCAGAACGACATCAAGCGCGTGGTGGCCTATTCGACGTTGTCGCAACTCGGGTACATGACCGTGGCCCTCGGCGTATCGGCGTATTCGGCCGCGATCTTCCACCTGATGACGCACGCGTTTTTCAAGGCGCTGCTGTTCCTGGCGGCGGGCTCGGTAATCATCGCGCTTCACCATGAGCAGGACCTGCGCCGGATGGGTGGTCTGCGCCGCTACATGCCCATCACCTATGTCACCGCGGTCATCGGGTCGCTGGCGCTCGCCGGCATTCCCCCGTTCGCGGGCTTCTTTTCCAAGGATGCGATCATCGAGGCGACGCATCTGTCCAGGGTCGGCGGTCACGGTTTTGCGTATTTTGCCGTGCTGACCGGCGTGTTCGTGACAGCGTTCTACTCGTTCCGGATGCTGTTCCTCGCATTTCATGGCAACGAGCGGTTTCGCTCTGCTGGCGATGCGCACGTGGTGCACGCCGTCCATGCGGAACACGATGAGCATGCGCACGATGCGTCGCACGCGGCGGGCGAGGAACCCGATCCGCACGGGCACGCAGGCGGACCGCCGCGCGAGTCGCCGTGGGTCGTGACGCTGCCGCTGATCCTCCTCGCACTGCCATCGATCTACGCCGGCTGGCTGTATATCGAGCCGGCGCTGTTCGGCAACTGGTTCGGCAATTCGATCGTCGTGCGTGAACCGCACGCGGTGCTCGCCGAACTGAAAAACGAGTGGCACGGCGCAGTGCCGTTCATCCTGCACGGCTTCACGTCGGCACCCTTCTGGCTCGCGATCGGCGGAATCGCCGCGGCGACCTACCTGTATCTCATCAATCCCGCGCTGCCGGCCGTGATTCGCGCTCGCGCCGGGGCGTTGTACACGCTGCTCGACAACAAGTATTACTTCGATCGCTTCAACGACTGGTTCTTTGCGGGCGGTGCGCGCGCCGTCGGCGGCGTCGCTTCGAACGTGGGCGACCGCACGATCATCGACGGCGTGTTGGTGAATGGTTCGGCGCGGCTGATCGGCCTCGCCTCGCGCGTGTTTCGTCGGATCCAGTCCGGGTATGTCTATCACTACGCGTTCGTGATGATCGTCGGCGTCTTCGGCCTGCTGTACTGGTGGGGCGTACGTTAGCTCCGTGATCCGCTGATGCCGCCCTATCTGTCGCTCGCCGTCTGGGTGCCGATCGTCGCCGGCGTCGCGGTGCTCGTCGTCGGCCGCGACCGCGACGCGACGATCGCGCGCTGGATCGCGCTGTTCGGGGCCGTCGCGGGCTTTGCCGTCACGCTTCCGCTGTTCACGAGTTTCGACACCTCGACGTCCGCGATGCAGTTCGTGGAGTTTGCGGAGTGGATCCCACGCTTCGATATCCACTATCACGTCGGCGTCGACGGTATATCGATGCTGTTCATCCTGCTGAACAGCTTCATCACGGTGCTGGTCGTGTGGGCAGGGTGGGAAGTGATCACCGTGCGCGTCGCGCAGTACATGGCGGCGTTCCTGATCATGTCCGGGCTGATGAACGCCGTCTTCTGCGCACTCGACGGTATCCTGTTCTACCTCGTGTTCGAGGCGATGCTGATTCCGATGTACCTGATCATCGGCGTCTGGGGCGGCCCCAATCGTGTGTACGCGGCCGTCAAGTTCTTCCTCTACACGCTGCTCGGATCGCTGCTGATGCTGGTGGCGCTGATCTATCTGTACAGCGTCTCGGAGAGCTTCTCGATCCTCGAGTGGTACGACGTTCCGCTGGACCTGCGCACGCAGGTGCTGCTGTTCATCGCATTCTTCCTGGCCTTCGCCGTCAAAGTGCCGATGTGGCCGGTCCACACGTGGCTTCCCGACGCGCACGTCGAGGCACCGACCGGCGGTTCCGTGGTGCTCGCGGCGATTACGCTGAAGATCGGCGCGTACGGCTTCGTCCGCTTCATCTTGCCGATCCTGCCGGACGCATCCCGCTACCTGTCCGGCTTCGTCATTACGCTGTCGCTGATCGCCGTCATCTACATCGGCTTCGTCGCGCTGGTGCAGGCGGACATGAAGAAGCTCATCGCGTATTCGTCGATCTCGCACATGGGTTTCGTCACGCTCGGGTTTTTCCTGTTCAGCCAGCTTGGTGTCGAGGGTGCGCTCGCGCAGATGCTTTCGCATGGGTTCGTGTCCGCCGCGATGTTCCTGTGCGTCGGCGTGATGTACGACCGCATGCATTCGCGGCT
>JAICVH010000683.1 GCA_025935435.1 Burkholderiales bacterium | reverse complement strand
TGCGACGGCGTGGGACACACTGCGCGATCGCGTGCGCGAGTGGATGGCACCCGAGCCATGGACGGGTGCGTCGATCAACTCGATCGCGGGTGGCGCAGATCTGCAACGCCTGCCGCTGCCGCTGGTGCTCGCGCTCGCGCTCGTCCTGTCGACAGCCGCGCTCTGGTTGTTGCGCCGGCAGAGGCGCGTCGCCATGTCCAGCGTGACGCTCGCGAGCGCCGCGCTGGTGATTGCCGCGTGGTTCGTGCTCGATGCTCGCTGGATGATCAACCTCGTTCGCCAGGCGCATGCGACTGCGCTGCAGTACGCCGGCAAGGACGCGCACGAGAAGCTGCTTTCCGGCCAGGACCGCGACCTCGTCGCTTTCATCGACAAGGCCCGCGCGATCCTTCCCAAGGATCCGGCGCGCGTCTTCGTTGTGGCAGACACCGATTTCCATCGCGGGCGCGCCGCGTATCACCTGTATCCGCATAACGTCTGGTACGAACCGTATCGCAACGCCGTGCCGCCCGCCGATCGCTTACGCGCGGGTGACTGGCTCGTCGTGTTTCAGCGACGGGGCGTGCAGTACGACGCCGCGCGACATAGCCTGCGCTGGGACGGCGGCGCCACCGTGTCGGTCGACCTCAAGTTGCTCGATCACGGCGGCGCGTTGTTCATCGTCCAATGATCGATGCGCTGCGGTTGACGCTCGCATGGGGCGTCACCTGGTTGCTCGGCGTCGCGATCGTCACCGCCTCGTTGCGCGCCGCACCGGTGCGCGACGGTACGCGCGCATGGATGATCGGCTGCGGCTACTTCGTCGGCGCGTTCGCGGTCACCCTGTGGATGCGCGCATTGTCGCTCGCGGGCGTCTCCTTCTCCATCGCGAGCATCGCTTTTCCGCTGGCAGTCGCGACCGGCGCACTCGCGTGGTACGCGCGTGCGGGGTGGCGCACGACGTCGTTCACCCGAGCTTCCCGAAGGTGGGAGCACTGGCTGTTCTACGCCATCGTGGCGTGGCTCGTCGTCCGCTTCTCCGTTCTCCTGCTCGACGTCCTGTTCACGCCGCTCTACCCGTGGGATGCATGGATTCAATGGGCGACCAAGGCGCGCGTCTGGTATGCACTCGGGCACATCGTTCCGTTCGGACGCACCGATGCGTGGTTCGCCGCCAATGGCACGATGTGGTTCGACGCATCGCCCAATTACCCCGCGACCGTTCCGCTATGGCAGGTATGGTCGAGTGTCGCGCTCGGTCGCTGGGACGACGCGCTGATGAACGTGCCGTGGTGGCTGGCGGCGGTCGCGTTTGCCGTGGCGGTGTTCGGTGCATTGCGCATGAGTGGCCTAAGCGCCGCAACCGCGATCGTGGGCACCTGGGTCGTTTCATCGCTGCCGCTCGCCAATGTCCATGTTGCGCTCGCCGGTTACGCCGATCTGCCGATGGCCGCGTACTACGCGCTGGCGGCAATCGCCGTATGGCATTGGTCGCAGTCGCGCACGCCTGGGCACGCGCTGGTCGCGTCGGTTCTGGCGATCGCGTGCCTGACCATCAAGACGCCCGGCATCGTATGGGCGGCGACACTCGTACCGGCTGTCATCCTAGCGCTCATGCCGCGACACGGACCGCGGATCGTGGCGATCGGGCTCGTCACGGTGCTGCTCGCGCTCGCCCTGCTCGCCCAAGTCGATGCCGTGGTGCTCGGCTATCGGCTGCATCTCGATTTCGCGCCCGCGTGGCAGGCGATCGTCGCGAGCTTGTTCCTGCTCGGTAACTGGCACCTCGCCTGGTACGTCGTCATTGCGGCGACGATCGTCGGATGGAAAACGCTGCGTGCACCCGCGCTCGCGCCGCTGTCCGTGATCGTCGGC
>JAICVH010000493.1 GCA_025935435.1 Burkholderiales bacterium | reverse complement strand
CATGCGGCATCACGATCAACCGTCCACCCGCATCGCGCACGCGCAAACAGTCGCGCGGATCCAGCACCGTACCGGCACCCACGAGGCAGCGCGTCCCGTAATCGGCGGCAAGGTGCGCGATCGACTGGAACGGCTGCGGCGAATTGAGCGGCACCTCGAGCACGCGGAACCCCTCGCCGTGAATCGCCTCGGCAATCGACGCGATCTCATCGGGCGTGATGCCGCGCAATACGGCGATGAACGGCAGCGGCGAGAGGTAATCGGTGAGCGACGTCATCGGACTGCGCTGAGTGTCATTGCGAATTCATGCATTCACAGTCGCCGCGACGATGCCGGCCCGCTGCGCGATGCGCCACAGCCCGTGTGCAGCCGCATCTTCGGCGCCGCGCTCGGACAGCATTCCTGCATCCGCGAGCGCGAGTTCATACCGCTCCGCGAGCGCGTCGGAACCGATGATGCGCACGCGCGCCGTATCGATTCCTGCGCGTAGCGCCCACATCCTCGCCGCGCGGATCTCACGCCCGATCAACAATCCGGAAAGCCAGTCGGCGACGTCGTCGCTGCGCAAACCGCCAGTCAGGGACAGCGTGCGGGCGCCGAAAATATCGTGCGCCAGCGCGCCTTCGTCGAGCCCGCGTGCGACGCCGCGCGAGAAACCGTCGCGCGACAGTCGCCCCGGCTCGTGCCCTGCGAGACGACCGAGCATGCTGTGGTCGATCAGCACGCCGAAGAGCTCGCCCGTCATGAACGTCGTGAAGTCGACGATACGACCGTGCTCGACACGCGCCCATTTGCTGTGCGTGCCCGGCAGCACGGCGAGCACGCCACGTTCGTCGGTACCGAGCGCACCGAGCAATTGCGTTTCCTCGCCGCGCATCACGTCGGGAATACCGGCCGCGTCGCGCGTCGCAACGCCGGGAACGATCGCCAGCGCGTCCTGCGGCGCCTGCACGACGTGATCGGCGAGTGCCGTGAGCGATGCCGGGCAGTCGACGTACGGCACCTCGACCCAGCCTTGCCGGCTGCCGATCATGCCGCAGGCAATTTTCGGCACAGCAGTCGGCTGCCAGTCGCCGAGGAGCTTGGCGAGCGCGGGCTCGAAGCGTCCGTCACGCACGTGCTTGATGCCAAGTGGTACGTGGCGGCGCTCCTGCACCCGACCATCGCCACCCACGCGATACGCGCGAGCGGCGGACGTGCCCCAGTCGATCGCGATCAGCGCGGTGGCCGGCACGAACGCATCTACCAGCGCGCAGCGGCTTCGTCGTCGGTTGGGCGCGCCTCCACCCAGCGCTCGCCGTCCGGCATCCGTTCCTTCTTCCAGAACGGCGCACGCGTCTTCAGCATGTCCATGATGAAGGCGCACGCGTCGAATGCCATGCCGCGATGCGCGCTCGTCACAGCGACGAGGACGATCTGGTCGCCCGGCAACAACGCACCGACACGATGGATGACGAGCGCATCCGCGATGTCGAAGCGCTGTCGCGCATCGTCGACGATGCTCTCGAGCGCGTTCTCCGTCATCCCCGGATAGTGCTCGAGCGTCATGCCGGTGATCGACGCGGCATCGTTCACGTCGCGCACGGTGCCGATGAACGACGCAATCGCGCCGACACTCCGATCGTCCGCGCGCAGCCGCGCAATCTCCTGCCCAACGTCGAAATCGGCGGCCTGCACGCGGACGGTCATGGCGCGCTCACCGCATCACCCGCCGGTGACGGGAGGAAAGATCGCGACCTCGTCGCCGTCGGCGACCGGATGCGCCCGAGTCACCAGCCGGTGATTGACAGCGAAGCGAATCGCGCGACCGGCCGCCAGTTCGGACGCCCAGCTGCCGCCACGACGGGCAAGCGCAGCGACGATCGACGCGACGGTCAGCGGCACCTCCGGCGCCAGCGTCAACGTTTCGCCGCTCGTGCCCAGCGCTTCCCGAAGCCGCGCGAGGTAGACGAGGCGGACGGAAACGAGTGTGGAGAGTTCGGTATCGCGCATCGGACAGTTCAAAAGGAAAGCGCCGGCCTCGCGCGAACGAGCCGGCGCCCCCGATTGTACGACCTGACGCTAGAACCTGAACTGCATGCCGAGTTGCAGCTGGTCGGAATCCGGCAGCGGCCCCGCCACCGCTTCGCCGGCGAAGCGGCTGAAGCGCGCATATTCGAGGCGCAGGCCCAGCGCTGGCGTGACGTCGTAGCGCAGCCCGAGCCCGTAATTGACGCCGTCGCGCAGCCGTCGCGCTTCAGTCGGCGCAAGCGCGGCCAGCGCGTATCCGGGCAACACCTCGCCCTGCGCGTAACCCAGCCGCCCATACAGCGAAAAGCTCTTGCGGAACGACCACGTCGTATAGACATCCGCGTTCCACGTCCGGGATGCCAGTGCGGGCGTCGAGGTCAGCGACAGTCCGACGCCACGCGGCGCGGCGGCATCGAGCGGCCGCAACGCATAGCGGTCGGCGGTCGAGAACGAGCCTTCGACCGCGACGTCGTTCGCCCACCGGTACCCGCCGAAGACCAGCGCCCGGTGCGCGTCGTCATTGCTGACCGGGGACGTGAAGCGGCCCCACGTCGAGGCGAGATGGCCGAAGTCGACGCCCGCAGCCTCGACGCCGCCATTGCGCAACGCCACGCCGCCATAGAAGCCGCCGGCATCGACCGGATTTCGCTCCTGCGCAGCCGCGAACGGCGCCAGCAGCCCGCCTGCGAGCGCAGCGAGAATCAGGGCGGAAGTGCGAATCATGATGCGGATATCCCGGGTGCGTGCGGCGCGCGACCACCGCGCCAACGGCCGTCGGTGCCTGCCTTCGGCAGCCTGCTCGCCGACAGCCTCAAGCTACCGCGACGCCCGGCCGACGTCAACCAATCGCCCGCCAGGCGGCCGCT
>JAICVH010000325.1 GCA_025935435.1 Burkholderiales bacterium | reverse complement strand
GCGGCCGGTGTCAGTTCGGAGCGCGGGCGACCGATCTGCCTATAATGCCGCGCTCGTTTCGAGGAGGATCCGGGACTGGCTTCGCATCAGGAAATGTCGGCCTTGCTGGCGGAGGTCGAGCGCCGCGCATTCAAGCAGGCCATGTTCGCGGTCCGCGACGAAGACGTGGCGGTCGATATCGTCCAGGACGCGATGCTCAAGCTGACCGAGAACTACGCGGACAAGCCGATCGCGGAGTTGCCGATGCTGTTCCAGCGCATCCTTCAGAATACGATCCACGATCACTTTCGCCGTCAGAAAGTACGGTCGACGTGGACGACCGTCCTGTCGGCCCTCGGTCACAAAGATGACAAGGACGATGACTACGACCCGCTCGAAACGCTGCAGGCACGCACCGACGCGAACGTGTCGGCCGACCCTGCGGAAAATGCCGAGCAGGCGCAGATCGTCGGACTGATCGAACAGTCGCTGTCGAGGCTGCCGGCGCGTCAACGCGAGGCGTTCCTGCTACGTTACTGGGAAGAACTCGACGTCGCGGAGACGGCCGCGGCGATGGGCTGCTCGGAGGGCAGCGTAAAGACGCACTGCTCTCGCGCGGTCCATGCCCTCGCCGAGATGCTCAAGGCCAGGGGTGTTTCCCTATGAACGACGAACAAGACCAATTCGCCCGAAAGGTGGCCGGCCAGCTCGATCGCGGGGCAGCCGCGCTGCGGCCGGGCACGCTTTATCGACTGCAGCAGGCACGCGGGCGCGCGCTGGCCGGCGTTGCGCGGTCCGGCGTAGCCGCGTCGGAGCTCGTCGCGGCCGGCGCCGGGTCGGGTCCTCGCGGGTCGTATCGGACCACGGGCCCGGTCCGATGGCTCGGCATCGCCCTGCTCCTGGGCATGCTCGGTTTCGGCTACCAGCAATGGCAGGCGATGCAGCAGGTCCAGGAATTCGAGGAGCTCGACTTGCACCTGCTCGCGTCGGACCTTCCGATCGACGCCTATCTGGATCGGGGATTCCAGAATTGGCTTCGGAACACGTTCGACTACTGACGCGCTTCCTCATCCTTCTTGCGCTCGCGGCGACCGCGGCGCACGGGCAGATCACGCTCAAGTCGCCGTCGTGGAATGAGCTGTCCGAACACGATCGGCAGGTACTCGCGCCCCTTGCATCGGACTGGAACAGCCTGGACGCGCAGCGCAGGCAGAAGTGGATCGGCCTCGCCAAGCGCTACCCGACGCTGCGCCCGGATCAGCAGCAACGGATCCAGACGCAGATGCAGGAATGGTCGCGACTCAGCCCGGACCAGCGCAACGCCGCGCGTGAACGCTACAAGTCACTGAAGTCGCTGCCGCCGGACAAGAAGAACGAAGTCCGGGAGAAATGGCAGGAGTATCAGAACCTTCCACCCGACCAGAAGCGCGAACTGGCGGCAAAGCCCGTTCCACCGCCCAAAGCGCCCGGCGCCGCGAGGCCTCCGCCGCCGCCGCCAAGGACTCCGGCGCGGCCACCGGCGTCGCCCGCTCCTCCGTCGACCGGACAGTGAGCCCGGTCCGCGACGCGGACGCATACCCCGCCGCGGTACCGACTTCTGCGCTGCGCGACACGCCGCTGCGTGCGTCGCTCGCACGTCGCCTCGGCGCGTTGCTCTACGAAGCGCTGTTGCTGATCGCCATGGCGTTCGTCGCAGGGTTCGTCTTCCTGCCGCTCATTTCGCCGCACATCGCCAGCTCGAACGAGCTGACCGTGCCGCCGCGTTTTGCACGCGCGGTTTTCTTCTGCGCGCTGGTTGCCGGCATGGCCGTCTATTACACGTGGTGCTGGAGTGACGGCCGGCGAACGCTGCCGCAGAAAACATGGCGGCTGCGACTCGTCGACGGCACCGGAGCATCGCTGACGCGACTTGCCGCGCTCGCGCGCTACGCCGCGGCCTGGATCGGTCCCGCGTTCGCGCTGATCACCTACGCCGCACTGCGTCCGGCGCCGGCAGCCCGTTATGCAGCGGGCCTCGTTGCGCTCAATTACGCGTGGGCGCTCGTCGATCGCGATCGACAGTTTCTGCACGATCGGATCGCAGGAACACGCATCGTGCGGGGTTGAGATCGCGCAGGAGACGGCATGCGAGCGCTGACGATGTCGAACGCGGACCAGGTTGCGCTGGCCGATGCATTCGCCGGACCGGCGCGCATCATCGTCGTCGCGTTCTGCGCCGCGTGGTGCGACACGTGCAACGAGTTCAAGACGATCTACGAAAGCATCGCCGCGCGTCGCTCCGATGCAACGTTCGTGTGGCTCGACATCGAGGACGACGAGGAATGCGTCGGCGACATCGACGTCGAGAACTTCCCCACGCTCGCCATCTTTCGCGGCACGGACCCGCTTCATTTCGGAGTCTCGGTGCCGAACGAAACGACGATCGTTCGGCTCATCGACGCGCTCGCCTCGGACGGATCATCGAGGCTCGCAAATAGCGTCGACGCGGTGCGACGCCTACCGTCGAGGCTCCTCGACCCGGCCCGCGGCGAAACTGCTCGCTCTGCCGAACGCTAATCGCTGCGCACACTCCCGCCATGTGTATCCCGCTGACGCATCACGTCGGCAAGCGCCGATCGAAGCGCCGCGATCTCCCGTTGCATCACGTCGACCTCCGACAGACGCGATTCCAGTGCGGAAATCCGCGCGTCCTTGTCGTTCACGAGTGCATGCAGCGCCTGGATGGCGGCGAGTGCGACACCGTCCGCATCGACGGTGCCGATCGCCTTTTCATCGATGCCGAGGCCGAACGCGGCGCGGAAGTCCTGCGCCATCGGTCCGAGGTGTCGGACGCCGTTCGTTTCATCGACGTACTGCCACGTCGAGATCGGCAGCTGCGCGACCGCCGCAAGAATCGCATGTGGATCGACGGCGCGGATTTCGGTCTTGCGATGACGATCCGAATTGTTCGTCCAGATGCCGCCGCTGCTCAGGAACGCGCCGGTGGACGTGGCAATTGCTTGACCGGGAAAACCGACGCTGCCGATGTAGACCCACGACGTACCGCCGCCATCGGCGCGGCGAGTGCCGTATTCGATGTCGAGTCCGGCTTCACCGTGGAACTGGACCACGTTGTTGCGGAAGGTGCCGGCCGAGCCGCTCGACCAGCCGTTCCAGATGAAGCTGTGGTGGTTGGCCGCGATTGCCTGCATGCCGGCCGCCATGCTGCCGATGCCCTGCGCCTGATTGCTCGAGCCGCCCGGCACCGTTGCGAACGACCCGCTCGCAACATTGCCCGAACCGCCGCCGACGACCGTCCCGCTGCCGAATGTCGCCGTGTTGCCCCGCCCGCCGGCGATCGTCGAACCCGAGCCGCTGGCGGTATTTTGGCCGCCGCCCCCGACCGCCGTATGGTCGCCGGTGGCTTGGTTGCTGTCGCCACCGCCGACCGTCGCGTACTGCCCACTCGCCACGTTGAAAACGCCGCCGCCGATGGTCGTGATGACCTCCCCAGTCGCGTTGGCAAATCCACCGCTGATCGTCGCGTAACCGCCTGGAGTCGAATTCGCTTGACCGCCGCCGATGACGCTGGCGTAACCCAGCGCCTGATTTCGGATCCCGCCAGCGACGGTCGCAAAAGGCCCCTCGGCACCGCCAGCCACGTTGCCTACGCCCCCGCCGACGGAACTGAACGACCCCGCGCTGTTGCCACAGGACGTACCACAGTCTTCCGCCAGCACAGACGTACCCGGTGCACCGCCGCCTGCAACCACCGCACCCGTGGCCCCCGCACCGACAGAATTCACCGGACCGCCCACGATGCTCGGAGAGAGCGCATCCGGCACGTAGCGCATCACTCGCTGGCCGTTCGCATACAACTCGAGCGGCTGATTGTCATTCGTTCCGAGATGCGCGACCGTACCGAAGGCATTGCCCCCCTGCACGAACGCGTTGGTGATCGGCGACCCGAAG
>JAICVH010000723.1 GCA_025935435.1 Burkholderiales bacterium | reverse complement strand
GTGCGCTGCGGTTTCGGCGCGTCGTCTTGCTCGGGCGCGTCGCGTTGCGGTTCGGTCCCGCCGCCATTCGCGCCGGCCGTAACCCCCGAGTGTGCATTCGATGTCATGTCACGCGGGCCGTGCGGCGGCGACGACACGCGCGACCTTGTCCCGGACGGCGAGGCGGTAGCGGCGATCCGATACGGCGACGATCCCGCCGAGCGCCATCAGCAGGCAGCCGCCCCAGATCCAGTCGACGAAGGGCTTCACGTAGATGCGCACGCCCCACGCCCCGGTTGCGCCATCGGCAGTAACCGGTTCGCCGAGAGAAACGTAGCGATCGCCGATGAAGCGCGTCTCGATATCGGCTTCGGTCATCATCTGGCCCGACGCGCGATACGTGCGCTTCTGCGGGTGCAGCGTTGCGACGGTCTTGCCCTTCTGCGAGACGTCGATCGTGGCGATGGTCGCGTCGTAGTTCGGCCCGGGACGCGGCGACACGCCGCGGAACGTGTACGTATCGCCGGCCACGTCGACGCTCTCGCCGACGTCGAGGCGAACATCGCGCTCGATCTCGTATCCCCGGACCAGCGTCACGCCGGTGATGAACACCGCGACACCCAGGTGCGCGATCAGCATGCCGTACCACGCGGCGGCGTTTGCACGGAGCTTGTCGATCCAATTGCGCTGCGGCGCGTTGCGCAGTCGCTGGAACAACGCGGTCATCGTCGCCGCGACAATCCAGGCGGCGAGGAGCAGGCCCAACGCGACGAGCGGCTTCCATTGCCCGAACGCGAACGGCAAGAGCGCCGCGGTTGCGAGTGCCACGTAAAGCGCCCACTGCAGGCGGGTCCACAGATCGGGAAGGCGCGCCTGGCGCCAGGCTGCGATCGGCCCCACGCCGAGCAGAAATACGAGCGGGGCCATCAGCGGGTAGAACACGGCGTCGAAGTACGGTGGGCCGACCGAAATCTTGCCGAGGCCGAGCGCGTCGATGACGAGCGGATAGAGCGTGCCGAGCAGCACGCTGGCCATCGCGATCACGAGCAGGATGTTGTTGCCGAGCAGCATCGATTCGCGGGACACGGCGGCGAAGCCGCCGCCCGCTCCGACGTCGCCCGCGCGAATCGCGTACAGCGTGAGCGAACCGCCGATGACGATCGCAAGAAAGGCGAGGATGAAAATGCCGCGCGCCGGATCGGTGGCAAACGCGTGCACCGACGTCAGCACGCCCGAACGCACGAGGAACGTACCGACGAGCGACAGCGAAAACGCGACGATTGCGAGCAGCACCGTCCAGCTACGAAACGTGCCGCGTTTCTCCGTTACGGCGAGCGAGTGGATGAGCGCGGTACCGACGAGCCACGGCATGAACGACGCATTCTCGACCGGATCCCAGAACCACCAGCCGCCCCAACCCAGTTCGTAATACGCCCACGCGCTCCCCATCATGATGCCGACGGTCAGGAACGACCACGCGACCGTCGTCCACGGCCGCGACCATCGCGCCCACGCCGCGTCGAGCCTTCCGCCGATCAACGCGGCCAGCGCGAATGCGAACGCCACCGAGAAGCCGACGTAGCCCATGTAGAGCATCGGCGGATGCACGACCATCCCGGGGTCCTGCAGCAACGGATTGAGATCGCGTCCTTCCGGCGCCGGTGGCGACAGGCGCGCGAACGGATTCGACGTCGCGAGCAGGAACAGCAGGAAGCCGAC
>JAICVH010000466.1 GCA_025935435.1 Burkholderiales bacterium | reverse complement strand
CATCCAGGTGCCGCGCGATCCGGTTCCCGCGTTCTATCGTGAGCTCGCCAAGCGCCCGCCCGGCTCAGTGACGCTGGTCGAAGCGCCGTGGCGCCTGGAATCGCACTTCAATGCGCTGTCGCTGTTTCAGGATGTACACCACCAGTTGATCCGGGTTGGACTCGTTACACCGACGTGCGGCGTGTCCGACTACGGCGACTATCCGGAGGATCCGCGCATGCGCATGCGCGAGTTCGTGCATCTGTCCGCCTTGCTGCGCGGTGATACCGGCGATGCGGACTACCTCGTCATTCACCCCAAGCCGCACGACGTGGCGGCGCCGCCGGACCGGTGGGCGGACATGAGCGGTTGCCTGCCGCAGATCGAGGCGAAGTTCGGGGCGCCGATCTACCGCGATGACCGCATCGTTGCGTTCGCGCTCCCGCAGGTGTCGCCGCTAGGCAACAGCCGTCGCACTGTGCAACAATAAGCGCAACACATTTGCATCGGGGTGACCGCGATGCTCGACCGTGACGGCTATCGCCCGAACGTCGCCATCGTCATCGTCAACGGCAGGAACCTGGTTTTCTGGGGCAAACGGATCCGCGAACATTCCTGGCAGTTCCCGCAAGGTGGCATCAATCCCGGCGAGCCGCCCGAGCAGGCGATGTACCGGGAACTGCGCGAGGAGGTGGGCCTTAAGCCGCAGCACGTCCGGATTCTCGGCCGCACGCGCGAATGGCTGCGTTACGAAGTCCCGCAACACTGGATCAAGCGCGAGTGGCGCGGCAGCTACCGCGGGCAGAAACAGATCTGGTACCTGCTGCGGCTGATCGGCCGCGACACCGACGTCAGCCTGCGCGCGACCGAACGTCCCGAATTCGACGCGTGGCGCTGGCACGACTACTGGGTCCCGCTCGACGCGGTGATCGACTTCAAGCGCGAAGTCTATCGGCGTGCGCTGATGGAACTCGAACGCTACCTGCACGCGCGACCGCAGACGCGCCGTGAGCGCCTGTACGGTTGGGCGCATCCGGAGATGCCGGCGTCCTACGCGAACCCGGTGACGTCCCGATAGCTCACGGCCGCTCACGGCCGCATCAGCAGTCCCATCCCCGGCGTCACGCGCGGCGTCATCATCATGCCGCTGAACACGAGCCCGGCCAGCACACCGAGCACGATGCCGCACAGCACGATCACCAGCGTGAAGGGGACGGCCTTTTCGGCCGAAGCCTTGTTCAGCACCGGCGCACCCAGATAGAACGTGTAGAACGCGTAGATCGACGCGACGAGCGAAAGCACGCTCCCGAGTATTCCCAGCAGCGCAAAGATGCCGGCGAGCCACGCGATCGTATAGCTGTACGCCGTCAGCTTGAGCGACGCGACGAAATCCTTGGTGCCGCCGAACGACGGTGCCAGCGCATCGACGATCAGCGCCAGCACGAACGTCAGAATCAGTGCCAGCACGTACTGACTGATGGCGATCTGGATCGAATGCATCGAGAGCAGAAGTGCGAGGGGGCCGATCGCGGCCAGGATCATGATCCAGCTGGTGTAGAGCGACTGAACCGTTGCGGGCTCGGCGGCGATCTTCGGCCACTCGCTGCGCGGATCCATCAGGATGCCCTTGATGCGATCGATCAGGTTCATTCAACTCCCCTTTGAATGACGGTACGCCGAGGCGCCGTCGCGAACGGACGGCCGAGTGCGCCGAAGTGTAGGGGAGTGCGCGCCGACTGTCGAACCTCATATTTCGCGAACAGCAGCGCATACCGGTCGCGAACGGAAGCGACGCGCTTTCAGCCCAGTACGACCAGATTGTCGCGATGAATGAGCTCGGGCTCGTCGACGTACCCGAGCACCGCCTCGATATCCGCCGAGGGCCGCCGCATGATGCGCAGCGTCTCCTGCGCGCCGTAGTTGACGAGTCCGCGGGCAACCTCGCGCCCGTCCGGAGAGAAACAGCCGACGACCTCACCGCGGCCGAACGTGCCGCCCACGGCAACGACACCGATCGGCAGCAGGCTCTTTCCGTCGCGCGTCAATGCGCGCACGGCACCCGCGTCGAGTGTCAGGCGGCCGGCGACGCGCACATGATCGGCGAGCCATTGCTTGCGCGCACCGAGCGATGTCGCCTCGGAGATCAACGTCGTGCCGAGCGTTTCGCCGGCCGCGAGACGGGTGAGCACGTCCGGTTCGTGTCCGCTCGCGATGATCGTCGCCGCACCGGAGCGTGCGGCGCGCTTCGCTGCCAGCACTTTGGTGAGCATGCCGCCGCGTGCAATCGAACTGCCGGCACCGCCGGCCATGCGCTCCAGCTCGGGGTCGCCGGCGCGCGCCTCGCGCACGATGGTTGCCGTCGGGTCGACGCGAGGGTCCGCCGTGTACAGCCCGCGCTGATCGGTGAGCAACACCAGCACGTCGGCTTCGATCAGGTTCGTCACGAGTGCGCCGAGCGTGTCGTTGTCGCCGAACCGGATCTCGTCGGTCGTCACCGTGTCGTTTTCGTTGATGACGGGTATCACGCGCAATCCAAGCAGCGTCGTCAACGTCGTGCGTGCATTCAGATAGCGACGTCGGTCCGCGAGATCCTCGTGCGTCAGCAACACCTGTGCGGTGTGGAGTCGATAACCTGCGAACGCCGCCTCGTACGCCTGCACGAGGCCCATCTGGCCGACCGCCGCGGCCGCCTGCAGATCGTGGATCGCTCGCGGTCGCGTCGACCAGCCGAGCCGCTGCATGCCCTCGGCGATCGCACCCGACGAAACGAGCACCACCGATTTGCCCGATTGCGTCAGTTGCGCAATCTGTCCGGCCCAGCGCGCGACCGCCTCGTGATCGAGGCCGCGTCCCTTGTTCGTGACGAGGCTCGAGCCGACTTTTACGACGAGGCGCGACGCCCTGGTGACGAGCGATGCAGTCATCGCAGTCGCCATCGCGGTAACGCATGTACGCGCTGTGTCGCGATGTCGATGCGGATGCCGTCGATCATCACGTGGTCCGGCGCCCGCGGCGGCGTGACTCGGGCAGCGGCGCCGGCGTCACCACGACCGGCGTGTCGT
>JAICVH010000405.1 GCA_025935435.1 Burkholderiales bacterium | reverse complement strand
TAGCCGATGGAGCAGTGGACTTTTCCGCCGCGCTTCGACGCGAGCTACCTGCCGGCAACGCAGTCGCGTTACTGGTTCCCCCGGCGCGAAACGATGCCCGCCGCGGAGCGGGATGCGGCCATTCTCGAGCGTTTGCAGCAACTGACGCGCTACGCATGGGATACGTCGCCGTTCTATCGGCGCAAGTGGGACGACGCGGGTTTCCATCCCGATCACCTGCGCTCGCTCGAAGATTTCGAAACGAAGGTTCCGGCGATCAGCAAGAAAGACCTGCGCGACGCGCAAAGCCGCGTACCGCCCTTCGGGGACTATCTGTGCGTTCCCGATGCCGACGTGCATCACATTCACGGAACATCGGGCACGACCGGCCGGCCGACGGCGTTTGCGATCGGTCGCGCGGACTGGGACGCGATCGCCAATGCGCATGCGCGAATCATGTGGGGCATGGGCATACGGCCGGGCGACATCGTCTTCATCGCCGCGATCTTCAGCCTATACATGGGCTCGTGGGGTGCCCTCGGCGGCGCGGAACGCCTGCGTGCGAAGGCGTTTCCGTTCGGCGCGGGCGCGCCGGGAATGACGGCGCGTGCGGCGATGTGGCTCGATCTCGCGAAGCCGTCGGCGCTGTATGCGACGCCGTCGTTCGCACTGCATCTCGCCGAAGTCGCACGTGCGGAAGGCTATGACCCGCGCACGTTCGGCTTGAAAACGATGTTCTTTTCCGGAGAACCCGGCGCGTCGGTGCCGGGCGTGCGCGATCGCATCATCGACGCGTACGGCGCGCACGTCGTCGACTGCGGCTCGATGGCCGAGATGACGCCGTTCATGCACGTCAGCGGCAGTGCGCAAACCGACGGCATGCTGTGCTGGCAGGACATCGTCTATACCGAAGTGTGCGATCCGCAGACCTTTCAGCGCGTACCGTACGGTCAGCGCGGCACGCCCGTATATACGCATCTCGAGCGAACGTCGCAGCCGATGATCCGCCTCGCGTCGGGCGATCTCACGTTGTGGGAGTACGGGCCGACGCCTTGTGGACGCACGTATCCGCGGCTGCCTCAAGGCATTTTCGGACGCATCGACGACATGTTCACCGTCCGTGGCGAGAACGTCTATCCGAGCGAGGTCGATGCGGTGCTGAACCAGCTGACCGGCTACGGGGGCGAACATCGGATCGTCATCACGCGCGAAGGTGCAATGGACGAACTCGTCATCCGCATCGAGATCGCTGTCGCGGACGACGCGGGAGGCGCCGACGCGCGCGCTGCGCTTCGCGACGAAGCCGGGCGGCGACTGCAGAAGATGCTCGGTCTGCGCTCGAAGATCGAGGTGGTGGCACCGGGAACGTTCCCGCGCACGGACTTCAAGGCGCGGCGCGTGATCGACGACCGTGAGGTGTTCCGGGAGATGATGCGGCGTTAGGAGGAGCGAGGAAGCCATGCCCTACCTTCCCTCGGCCGACCTCGCGCCTCGCGTGCTCGATGGAGACACGCGTGCGATCGCACGCCTGCTGACGCGTGCGGAATCCGGCGTTGAGGAAGCCCGTTCGACGCTCGACACGATGTTCGCGCGCGCCGGTCGCGCGCACGTCGTCGGCATCACCGGCGTGCCTGGCAGCGGCAAGTCGACACTCGTTGCGAAACTCGCCGCCGCGGTGCGCCGGAACGGACGCAAGATCGCGATCGTCGCCGTCGATCCCTCGAGCCCGTTTTCGGGGGGCTCCATTCTGGGTGATCGGATCCGCATGAGCGATCTCTTCGGCGATCCCGGCGTGTTCGTTCGCAGCATGGCGACGCGCGGCGCGCTCGGTGGCCTCGCCAAAGGGACGCTGGAGGCGGTGGACGTACTCGATGCGGCAGGCTTCGACATGGTCGTCATCGAAACCGTCGGCGTCGGTCAGGACGAGGTGGAGGTGGCGCGCGCGGCGCATACGACGGTGGTCGTGTCTGCGCCCGGGCTCGGCGACGATATCCAGGCGATCAAGGCAGGCATTCTCGAAATCGCGGACATCCACGCCGTCAGCAAGTGCGACAGGCCCGACGCGAACCGCACGATCGCGGACCTCAAGAACATGCTCGCGCTCGGCCTCACCCGCCTGGATCGAAAGGCGGCGTCGAGCTCGACGGTTCCGCATGCAAGCGACGCGCGATCCCGCGATGCGCCCGGATACGCCGAGTCGAACCACGATCTTGCCGCCTGGCGTCCACCGGTCATTGCGACGAGCTCCATACGCGATGAAGGCGTGCAGCGACTGCTCGACGCAATCGACGGCCATCGAGCGGCGCTCGAGAAGAGCGGCGACATCGACGCGCGCCGCGCCGCCATCGCCGAGCGTCGCCTGCTCGCCGCCGGCGAGGCGATGCTGCGTGAACAGTTCGCGCGTCATCGCGACGGCAAGCTTGCCTCGCTGCTCGAGCAGCTGCGCGAGCGCACCGTTTCACCGAACGCAGCGGCGCGCCAACTGCTGCATGAATTGCACATTGGAGACGACAGATGAACGATTCGCCCCGCCGCGTACCAAGCCTAGATTCCGTTGCGCGCGAAGCGCTCGCTGCACAAGTCGGGGCGTGGGAGCAGCGAGAGGTTGCCGCGTTTCTCGCGCGTGCGCCCGAGCGCGCCGCCGAATTCGCGACGGTTGGCGGCTTTCCCGTCAAGCGGACGTACACGGCGCTCGACGTCGCGGACACGCCGCTCGACGACATCGGGCTTCCGGGTCAATATCCGTTCACACGCGGCCCTTATCCGACGATGTATCGCGGCCGCTTCTGGACGATGCGCCAGATCGCCGGCTTCGGCACGGCCGAAGACACGAATCAGCGTTTCAAGTTCCTGATCGCGCAGGGTCAGACCGGACTGTCGACCGATTTCGACATGCCGACCCTGATGGGCTACGACAGCGATCACCCGATGAGCGAGGGCGAGGTGGGTCGGGAGGGCGTGGCGATCGATACGCTTGCCGACATGGAGCACCTGTTCGACGGCATCGATCTCGAGACGATTTCGGTGTCGATGACGATCAATCCGAGCGCGTGGATCCTGCTCGCGATGTATGTGGCGCTCGCGCAAAAGCGCGGGTACGACCTGCACAAGCTGTCGGGGACGGTGCAGGCGGACATCCTGAAGGAATACCAGGCCCAGAAGGAATGGGCATTTCCGGTCGCGCCGTCGGTGCGCATCGTGCGCGACTGCATCACGTACTGCGCGCGCCACATGAAGCGCTACAACCCGATCAACATCTCGGGCTATCACATCTCCGAGGCGGGCAGCTCGCCCCTCGACGAGGTCGCGTTCACGATGTGCAACCTGATCACCTACGTCGAGGAGGTGACCCGGACCGGCATGAGCGTCGACGAGTTCGCGCCGCGCCTCGCGTTCTTCTACGTGTGCCAGGCCGACTTCTTCGAGGAGATCGC
>JAICVH010000342.1 GCA_025935435.1 Burkholderiales bacterium | reverse complement strand
GTCGCGAGCCGAAATCATACTTTGAGCAGCTTTCCATGATCGACGACGGGAGCATGGCTACACCATCGTCGCGTGCATCATCAGCGCCTCATCGATCGCTCTATCGGGCGACATGCTCTTGGGGTGGGTCCTCATTACGTAAGCGAGCGCTTTTCGCCAAATCGCGGTCTTCCGGCAGTATGCGCAACACCGCGTCGCCCTCGGTGAAAATGCCTCACAACAAGCGGCGATCCGACGTGATCAACGGTTGTGTAGGCCGTGGACTACGCGCGAACGATCCAGGCACGTCTTGCAGTCGCGATGCATGAGTCCAGAATCGTCGGCCTCTACCCGGGATACGGGTACGCCCGCAACCAGGTCGCCGACGCATCACAAGACGCTGTTTGGCCTCGGCGAAGTCTTGAGGCACGCCGAGACGTCGCGTCAGCGTGGAAGCACTCCGTGTCCTAGGCAACGATGGGA
This sequence comes from Burkholderiales bacterium, assembly GCA_025935435.1. Taxonomy (GTDB): domain Bacteria; phylum Pseudomonadota; class Gammaproteobacteria; order Burkholderiales; family Casimicrobiaceae; genus VBCG01. Next base: position 3,355 of record JAICVH010000342.1, on the reverse strand, counting down.
GGCGTTCATGAGCATCTTCGGTTCGATTCTCGACAAGATTTTTCGTCACGGCCAGTCGTCGGCCGCGGCTGCTGCCCCGGCGAGCCCGGCCGCTTCGCAGCCTTCCGCGACCAGCGCAGCGCCGGCGCCATCGGCCGCGGCTGCAGCGCGCCCGGAGAAACTACGTGACGTCGATGTAGAGGCCGTCTTGTCGAAGCTGGCAAGCTCGAAGGGCGGCGGAGGCAATTGGCGAACGTCGATCGTCGACCTGCTCAAACTGCTCGATCTGGATTCGAGTCTGGCAGCGCGGAAGTCGCTCGCGCAGGAACTGAACGTTCACGCGGGCGCCGATGGCTCTGCGGAACAGAACATCGCGTTGCAAAAGGCCGTTATGCAGAAGCTCGCCGAAAATGGCGGCAAGGTGCCGGACAGCCTGCGGCATTAGCCGCACGACGTCGGGGCACGCTGACTCCTACTTGATCCCGAGTCGCTCCATCCGGTAGCGCATGGCGCGAAAAGTGATGCCAAGCAGCTTCGCTGCGGCGGTGCGGTTGTAGCGGGTCTTCTCGAGCGCTTCGTTGATCGCCGCGCGTTCGACGCGGTCGAGGTAGTCCTGCAACGGCCATTTTTCGCCGGCGGGGATCGGGGCGTCCGCTTCGTCGGCGACCGGTGTCAAATGAAGGTCGTCGGCCGTGATGCGCTGCGGATCGGCGGCCAGCGACAACCCGCGTTCGAGGATGTTTTCCAATTCCCGAACGTTACCGGGGAACGGATAGCGTTCGAGTGCCGCGATGGCTTCGGCTTCCAGTCCAGCCGGGTTGCCGCGCGAAAGGCGTGCGAGGATCGCGTTGGCGATCGGTGGAATGTCCTCGCGCATCTCGCGCAGGCTCGGCATCGATAACTCGATTACATGCAGGCGGTAGTAGAGATCCTGCCGAAATTCGCCGTTCTCGACCAGTGCCGACAAGTTCTTGTGCGTCGCGCTGATCAGGCGCGCGTCGACCGCGTCTTCGGTCGTCGAGCCAACCTTGCGAACCTTCTTCTCCTGTATCGCGCGCAACAGTTTCACCTGCATTGCCAGCGGCAGGTCGGCGACTTCGTCGAGAAATAACGTGCCTCCGTTCGCAGCCTGGAAAAATCCGTCGCGGTCCGCTTCCGCGCCGGTGAATGCGCCTTTGCGATAGCCGAAGAACTCGCTTTCCATCAGGTTCTCGGGGATCGCGCCACAGTTGACGGCGATGAACGGAAGCTCCGCGCGGGGACCCTTCAAATGAATCATCCGCGCCGCGAGCTCCTTGCCGCTGCCCGATTCGCCATTGATGAACACGGGCGCCTGACTCTTCGCAAGCCGGTCGATCATCGTGCGCACCTGCTGCATCGCGGATGATTCGCCCAGCAGTTGGTAACTGGTGCCGGCGGGCTGCGGTTTTTCGGGAACTTTCAATGCCTGCTTGACCAGCGCACGCAACTGTTCAAGCGCAACGGGCTTGGCGAGGTAATCGAATGCGCCCGCCTTGAGCGCGGCGACGGCGTTTTCGGGGCTGCCGAACGCCGTGATCACGGCGACCGGAACGTCGAGCGCTTTCTGCGTGATGTGCTCGACGACGCGCAAACCTTCGCCGTCCGGCAGGTTCCAGTCGGTCAGGCAGAGGTCGAACGGCTCGCGATCGAGCATCCGTTGCGCGTCGGCGACGGATTCGGCGCGCGACGTGTCGAGGCCCATCCGCGACAGCGTCATTTCGAGCAGCTCCAGAAGATCGGGCTCGTCATCGACGAGCAGCACCTTCGGTTGACCACGGGTTCTGCGGGACATGGAGTTTGATTATTCTCGGATTGACTGCGGCAGCTTCGCCGTCGCTAGGCTGCCGCGGCGGGCGTCAGCGCACGTTTGAAGGTCAGCCGGAATACTGCGCCGGGCGATTTCGGCAACAGTTCAAGTGCTGCGCCGTTGGCATCGGCGAGTTCGCGTGCAATATACAGGCCAAGTCCTGTGCCACCCGATCGCGTCGTGAAGAAGGGCTCGAAGATCTGCGCGCGAAACTCGGTGGGCACGCCGCCGCCGTCGTCGGCAAGCTCGCAGATGACGGCGTCGCCCATGTAGCCGGCACGCGCGGCGATGCCGATGCTGCCCTCCTGCTTCCGGCAGTGCTGCCACGCGTTGCGAACCAGGTTCCACGCGATCTGGTTCAGGTGCCCGCGATCGAACATCACCAGCAGATCGTCGCTGATGTCGATGACGATCCCGCCTTTCAACATGCCCTCCGCCTGCGCGATTTCCTCGGTGATCGAGCGCATGAAGTCGCCGAGGCGAATGACTTCCGGTTGCTGGCGGTCGCGACGATTGAGTTGCAGGACCTCGCCGACGATCCGGTCGATGCGCTTGGCGTTGCTCCGGATCATGCTCAACAGCCGCGCACCCTCGGGCGCGACGCTGCCGTCTTCCTCTAGCAGTTGAGCAGCCTGGTTGATTGCGGACAGCGGATTGCGCACTTCGTGGGCGATTGAAGCGGTGAGGCGACCCATCGCAGCGAGCTTCATCTGCTGCGCCTCGTTCTGCGCACGGCCGAGATCCTCGAGGTAGATCAGCGTGCCGCCGTTCAGTCCCGAACCGATGCGTACGAGCCGCACTCGCAGCAGCCGCTGCGTTGTCTCGACCTTGAATGGCGGCAGGGGCTCGGACAGATCCTCGTTCCAGCGTCGCCAGTAATCGTGCAGCGTCGTCGAGAACTCGGACAGGCGCATGCCGCCGCGCATGCGGCCGAAGCCGCCGAGCAGGCGCGTCACCTGCGCGTTGTGCCCGCGCACGACGCCGGTCAGGTCGACCACGAGCACGCCGTCCTGCATGTCCTGGATGATGAGCCGGTTGACCTGCTCCAGATTCGCGACGTCGATGCCGCGTTGCGCCGCCAGGTCCTCGGACGCCTTCGTATAGCGGCCGATCACGACGGAGATGCCGACCATCGCGAAATAGCCGAGGCAAATCAGCGCGGTCTGGAAAAGCTGCGGACCGCGTATGTCGCCGCCAAGCGCGCGATACGCTTCGAGGCCAAGCAGGACGATCGCTGCAAGTGCCGCATGAAAGAACGCCGTCTGCGTTCGCAGCAGCCAGCCGCTCGCCGCCAGTTGCGGAAACAGCAGGATCGGCAACGGCGCGCCGGTTGAACCGCCCGCGACCATCATCAACGCGAGGAAGAAAATGTCGCCGGCGAGGAGCGCGAGCAGCGTCTGTGCGAGCGGCAGTGGCATCCGTTCCTGCTGAATCCAGCCGAACGCCGCGAGCCCGAAGATGAAGTACAGCGACGCTGCGGTGAGAAACGAATTCGGCGCCGTGACGTTGAGCGCACGAAGATCGAGAAGCAGCGCGAGGCCGAGGAGC
>JAICVH010000199.1 GCA_025935435.1 Burkholderiales bacterium | reverse complement strand
GCAGCCGAGGCGAGGCCCGAAGGGCGCGGCGCCGCGCGAGTCCCGCGAGGCCGACCCGCGTTACGCGCATGTCATGCGCGTTGAGGAGGCCGAGGGATGAGCACAGCGCGTGAGGCCGCAGGCCGAACGGAGGCCCGAAGGGGGCGGCGCTGCGCGATTCCGTCGAGGCCGACACGTGCTATTGCACAAGCCCCGAACGGTGAGGAGGCCGAGGGATGAGCGCGGCGGCCGAGGCGCAGCCGAGGCGAGGCCCGAAGGGCGCGGCGCCGCGCGATTCCGTCGAGGCCGACACGCGATACGCGCATGTCATGCTCGTTGAGGAGGCCGAGGGATGAGCGCGGCGGCCCAGCGATGAGCCTGCGCAGGATCACCCTCGCCTTCACCGGCGCTTCCGGGCTGCCTTACGGCTTGCGCCTGCTCGAATGCCTGCTTGCCGCCGACGTCGTCGTCGACCTCGTGTACTCGACGGCGGCGCAGATGGTTGCGCGCCAGGAATGCGATCTCACGTTGCCTACGCAGCCGCGCGAAGCGACGCGCCTGCTTGCCGAGCGCTATCGCGCAGCCGATGGCCGGCTGATCGTCCATGCACGCGAGGACTGGCTCGCGCCGATGGCATCCGGATCGAATCCGGGCGACGGCATGGCGATCTGCCCCTGCACGATGGGCACGCTCGGCGCGATCGCCGGTGGCCTCGCGGACAACCTGATCGAGCGCGCCGCCGACGTCATGCTGAAAGAGCGCAAGCCACTGGTGCTCGTTCCGCGCGAAACACCGCTGTCGGCCATTCATCTCGAGAACATGCTGAAGCTCGCGCGAGCAGGCGCGGTGATCCTCCCGCCGTCACCCGGGTTCTATACGCGACCGCAGTCGATCGACGACATCATCGACTTTGTCGTCGCGCGCGTGCTGGATCATCTCGGCGTATCGCACGCGCTGCTCCCCCGCTGGGGCGATGTGCGCGACGCACCGACCGGGCGATAGCGTGGCCCGTTCAGGTTCGATGTCAATGCACGTCCGCACGCGATGAGCGCGGCGTCCCGCGGCCGCGAGCCACGGTCATTGCCGCTGTTTCCGCTTCGCACCGTGCTGTTCCCCGGCGGCCTGCTGCCGCTCAAGGTGTTCGAGCAACGGTACGTCGAAATGACCAAGGCGTGCATGCGCGACGACGCACCGTTCGGTGTTTGCCTGATCACGCAGGGCGACGAAGTAGCAACGCCCGACGGCGCGACTCCGAAATTTGCCGACATCGGCACGCTCGCGCGCATCACCAACTTCGACATGCCCCAACTCGGAATCCTGCATCTGCAAACGCAGGGACTCGGCCGGTTCCAGGTGCGCGCGCACGCTGTCGATGCTTCCGGCCTCGTCATCGGTACGGTGACTTCGATTGCCGACGAGCCGCATCACGCGCTGTCCGACGAGCACGCCCCGCTTGTGCGTGTCCTGGAGCTGATCGCCGCACGGCTTGGTGCGCAGAATTTCCCCAGCGACGTCCATTACGACGACGCGTCGTGGGTCGGATACCGACTCGCCGAATTGCTGCCGCTGCCGCTGTCAATCAAGCAGCGGATGCTCGAGGTGAACGATGCCAACGTGCGACTCGCGGCGTTGAAGCAGTTTCTCGAGCGGCAGGGCATCGTTTGACCTTGCGCATCGTCATCGCTGCTCGTCAAGCTCTTATAATCGGGCATCGCATTGAAGCGTTTTCTGCACGACCATGGCGGGCCACAGCAAGTGGGCGAACATCAAGCACAAGAAGGCTGCCGCGGACGCCAAGCGCGGCAAGATGTTCACGCGGCTGATCAAGGAAATCACCGTCGCCTCGCGTCTGGGCGGCGGCGACCCGGGCGCCAATCCGCGGTTGCGCCTGGCGATGGACAAGGCCACCGACCAGAACATGCCGAAGGACACGATCGAGCGCGCGATCAAGCGTGGTACCGGTGGCCTGGAAGGCGTGCATTACGAGGAGGTGCGCTACGAAGGCTACGGGATCCACGGCGCGGCCGTCATCGTCGATTGCATGACCGATAACCGCACCCGCACCGTCGCCGACGTTCGCCACGCGTTTTCCAAGTACGGCGGGAATCTAGGCACGGACGGGTCGGTCGCGTACCTGTTTCGACATTGCGGACAGATCGTATTCGCACCCGGCATCGATGAGGACACGCTGATCGAGGCGGCGATCGACGCGGGAGCGGAGGACGTCGTCACGCACGACGACGGCAGCATCGAAGTGATCACCGGGCCGAACGATTTCATCGCCGTCAAGGACGCGCTCGCGCGCCGGGGTCTCAAACCCGAACTTGCGGAAGTGACGATGAAGCCGTTGTCCGAAGTCGAGATGCAGGGCGAAGACGCACAGCGGATGCAGAAACTTCTCGAAGCGCTCGAATCGATCGACGACGTGCAGGATGTCTACACGTCAGCCGTGATCGACGAGGCCTGACCGCGATGCGGCGCATCCTCGGCATCGACCCAGGATTGCGCGTCACCGGATTCGGAATCCTCGAGGCGCGAGGGAGCGAGCTTTGCTACGTGAACAGCGGGTGCATCCGCGCGACCGGCAGCAGCCTGCCGATTCGCCTCGGTGTAATCGTCCGCGACCTCGCGTTCGTCATCGCCGAGGAGCGTCCGACCGAGGTCGCGGTCGAGAAAGTGTTCGTCAACGTCAATCCGAATACGACGCTGCTGCTCGGGCAGGCGCGCGGCGCCGCGATTGCCGCAGCGGTGCTCGCCGGCCTGCCGGTCACCGAGTACACCGCCGGCCAGGTAAAGCAGGCGGTCGTCGGGGCAGGTCGCGCCCAAAAGCCGCAGGTGCAGGAGATGGTGCGTCGTCTGCTCGCATTGCCGGGCATCCCCGCCGCCGACGCAGCCGACGCGCTTGCGGCAGCGATCTGTCATGCCCATGCAGCGACCGGCATCGGTGCGCTCGCGCGGAACGGCTATCGCGTTCGTTCGGGACGCCTGCTCGTCACGTGACATCGTTCGCGCATTGCGCATGCGATAATCGCGGCGCCGTGATCTGTGCATCATGATCGGACGCCTCTCCGGCATTCTGCTCGAAAAGAATCCGCCGCAACTGCTGCTCGACGTGCAGGGCGTCGCGTACGAAGTCGACGTCCCGATGAGCACCTTCTACAACCTGCCCCCGAACGGCGAACGCGTGACGTTGTTCACGCATCTCGTCGTGCGCGAGGATGCGCATCTGCTTTACGGGTTCGGCTCGGACAACGAACGGCGCGCATTCCGCCAGTTGCTCAAGGTCAATGGCATCGGCGCGAAGATCGCGCTGTCGGTGCTGTCGGGGTTGTCGGTCGCCGAACTTGCGCAGGCGATCGCCGCGCAGGAGGCCGGCCGGCTGACCCGCGTCCCGGGCATCGGCAAGAAAACCGCCGAGCGGCTGCTCCTCGAGCTGAAGGACAAGTTCGGAACCGACGTCACGCAGGCGGTCGGCGTCAACCGCGCACCACCCGCGATGTCGGACATCATGAATGCGCTGCTTGCGCTCGGCTACAACGACCGCGAAGCGTCCGCAGCCGTGCGGCAGCTTCCCGAAGGCGTTGCCGTGGCGGACGGCATCAAGCAATCGTTGAAGCTGCTGGCGAAGGCATGAACGACGACAGCACAGCACGGTCGGCGCATGGCACGCCGGCATACACGCACGTAGCAAACCGATGGCGATCGAGAACGACACGCTGACGCGCATCGTCGCGGGCGGCAGCGCGGGCACGCAGGAGGAAGTGCTCGAGCGGGCGTTGCGTCCACGCCGCCTCGACGAATACATCGGGCAGGAAAAGATCCGCGACCAGCTCGCGATCTTCATCGAGGCGACGAAGCGCCGCAACGAAGCGCTCGACCATGTCCTGTTGTTCGGCCCGCCCGGGCTCGGCAAGACGACGCTGTCGCACATCCTTGCGCACGAACTGGGCGTCAACCTCCGGCAGACGTCCGGCCCGGTGCTCGAGCGGCAGGGCGATCTCGCAGCGCTGTTGACGAACCTCGAGCCCCGCGATGTGCTGTTCATCGACGAAATTCATCGGCTCGCGCCGGTCGTCGAGGAAATCCTCTATCCGGCACTCGAGGATTTCCAGATCGACATCATGATCGGCGAAGGCCCGGCCGCGCGCAGCGTGAAGATCGACCTGCCGCCGTTCACGCTCGTGGGAGCGACGACGCGCGCCGGCATGCTGACGAATCCATTGCGCGACCGCTTCGGCATCGTCGCGCGGCTCGAGTTCTACACACCCGCCGAGTTGACGCGGATCGTGACGCGCTCGGCGCAGTTGCTGTCGATTGCGGTCGAGCCCGAAGGCGCGCTCGAGATCGCGCGTCGCTCGCGCGGAACGCCGCGCATTGCCAATCGCCTGTTGCGGCGCGTGAGAGACTATGCGGAAGTGCGTGCGAACGGCGACGTGACGCTCGCCGTCGCCGATCAGGCGCTGTCGATGCTCGACGTCGACGCGTCGGGTCTCGACGTCATGGACCGCAAACTGCTGTCGACGGTGCTGGACAAATTCGGCGGTGGGCCGGTCGGTGTCGACAATCTCGCCGCGGCAATCGGCGAGGAACGCGACACGATCGAGGACGTCCTCGAACCGTACCTGATCCAGCAGGGCTTCCTGCAGCGCACGTCGCGCGGACGCATCGCCACCGCGCTCGCCTATCGTCATTTCGGGCTGGCCACGCCCGCCGCCGGCCCCGATCTGTTTCCGGGTGCATGAGCATTGCCACGCGTCGCACGTTGCACGCATGAAAAAACACCGATGATCTTCGCCAGGCAGTCGTACGCGTGAACGTCCATACCGACCTGTCGTTCCTGACCTTGATCGTCCACGCGTCGGTCGTCGTGCAGGCGATCATCGCGCTGCTTGCGCTGCTGTCACTGTGGTCGTGGTGGCAGATCTTTCTCAAGATGTTCCAGCTGCGCCGAACGCTACGCGAAACCGATGCGTTCGAGGATGACTTCTGGCAGGGCGGCAATCTCGAAACGCTGTACCGGCAGGCGGGGCAGGCGCGCGTCGGTGGCGGGCTCGGACACATCTTCAGCGCCGGTTTCCGTGAATACTCGAAGCACCGCAAACAGGGCAGCCCTTCGGCGGTGACGCTCGACGCGGCGCGGCGTGCGATGCGCGCCGCTTACCAGCGCGAAATCGACGCGATCGAAGCGCATCTCGCCGGGCTCGCCACCGTCGGGTCGGTGTCGCCCTACATCGGCCTGTTCGGCACGGTGTGGGGAATCATGAACGCGTTTCGCGGTCTCGCCAACGTCAGTCAGGCGACGCTCGCCAACGTCGCGCCAGGCATCGCCGAGGCGCTGATTGCCACGGCGATTGGCCTGTTCGCGGCGATACCCGCGGTGGTCGCGTACAACCATTTTGCGGGTGACGTGAACCGGCTCTCGATCCGCTTCGATTCATTCATGGAAGAGCTCTCGAACATCCTGCAGCGGCAGATCCACTGATGCTCGTCGAGAAG
>JAICVH010000004.1 GCA_025935435.1 Burkholderiales bacterium | reverse complement strand
GCCGGTGACAGCTTTCGCCGAACGCTGATGCGCATCAGTGGCGACACGTTGTCGAAGAAGAAGATCACGCTGCAGATACTCGACGAGATCGATTCCCAGATTCAACGATACCTACTGGTCCAGATCGCGACCAGTGCCTTGCTCGGTGTTGTCGCGTGGCTCGCCTTGTCCTGGATTGGCCTGGAGAACGCGCTGTTCTGGGGATTCGTGGGTGGCGTGCTGCATCTCATTCCCTATGCCGGCCCTACTGCGTTTGTCTTGCTGGTCGCGCTGATCGCTTACGCGCAGTTCGAGACGCTGCAACCGGTTGCGCTCGTTATCGCCAGCATGCTGACATTCATCGGCCTCATCGGGTTACTGCTGGTGCCCTGGTTGACGCAACGGGTAGGCCGACTGAATGCGGTTACCGTATTCGTGAGCCTTCTCGTGTGGGGATGGCTGTGGGGAATCTGGGGCTTGCTGCTCGGCGTTCCTATCGTCATGGCCATCAATGCCATATGCGAGCGCGTCGAGGATCTGCAGCCGATCAGCGAATTCCTCGGCTATGCGCCGAAGCGGTCGTTGCCAGAGAGTTGAAGTCCGCCGGCGTCGCCCCGGGAAGTGCGCGCGCGTGCACGCCGAACCGGATCTACTACACACGCGACTGGCGGCGGAGCGTGTCGCCTCGGGCAATACGATGATCTACACTTGCCGAGATGGCGACCGATAGACCGGCGCATTCCCAACGGAAGACGCCATCCGCGCACGTCAAGGGCAGCCCGCAACTCGCTGCCGTTGCGTCGCATAGTCCTTGTCAGAATCACTTGCTCGACGCGCTGCCGAGGAGCGACTACGAGCGGCTCGCGCCCCACTTCGAACTGATACCGATGAGGCTCGGTGACGTGCTCTACGAGCCAGGAATCAGGATGCGCCACGTTTATTTCCCAACGACCTCCATCGTTTCTCTTCTGTACGTCATGGAAGACGGGGCGTCCGCCGAGATTGCAATCGTCGGAAACGAGGGCATCCTCGGCATATCTCTGTTCATGGGCGGTGAGACGACGCCCAGCCGCGCCGTCGTGCAAGGCGGCGGATTCGGCTTCCGGCTGAAGGCACAGTTGCTGAAAGACGAGTTTGCCCGCGCCGGCCCGATGCTGCGCTTGCTGTTGCGTTACACGCAGGCATTGATCACGCAGATGTCGCAAACGGCCGTCTGCAACCGGCATCATTCCGTGGATCAACAACTGTGCCGATGGCTGTTGTTGAGCCTCGATCGGCTGGCATCGAACGAGCTCGCGATGACTCAGGAATTGATCGCCAACATGCTTGGTGTTCGCCGCGAAGGCGTCACGGAGGCCGCCGGGAAGTTGCAGGATGCGGGGCTGATTCGCTATCGGCGAGGAAAAATAACGGTGCTCGATCGTGCAGGTCTTGAATCACGGTCCTGTGAGTGTTATCAGGTGGTGAAGAGGGAGTTCGATCGATTGCTGCCATACGCCACGAGGTAGGCGCCAACGCCTCTGTGCGGTAGGTCACGTAAGGCGTCGTATGTGCGCTGCCGCGCAGACGGCGTCACCGCATGGCGCTAGTGTCCGCGCTGTGCCATCAAACGAACGCGTGCCTGCAGTCAATCGCTTGCTCGGGGCGCTGCCGAGTATCGAGCGTCGGCGTCTGCTGGGCGAGTGCGAGACGGTCGAGCTCGCGTTTGCGGATTGGCTCTACACGCCGCCCCAACGCCTTACCCACGTCTATTTTCCGATCAGCAGCTTCATCTCGCTGATCATGCCGATTGACGCTGACTCGTCGCTCGAGGTCGGCATCGTGGGAAGCGAAGGCGTCTTTGGAATTCCACTGGTGCTTGGTGTGGACGTCTCGCCCATGCGTGGCCTGGTGCAGGGTGCGGGATCAGCATTGCGGATGGGTGCGGAGCCTCTGCGCCGGGAGCTGCAGCGCAGCCCCGTGCTCAGGCGCCGCATCGACCGTTATATGTGCATCCATCTCGCACAGCTTGCACAGACTGCGGGCTGTACGCGCTTCCATGTCGTTGAGGCACGGCTTGCCCGCTGGCTTTTGATGACGCAGGATCGCGCACGTGCAAAAAGCTTCCATGTAACGCACGAATTTCTCGCGCTCATGCTCGGCGTCCGCCGTGTCGGTGTGACCAAGGCGGCAACCGCGCTGCAGGAGCGCAAGCTGATCAGTTACAGGCGCGGCGACGTGACCGTTCTCGACCGGCGCGGATTGAAAGCCGCGTCGTGTGGCTGCTACAACGCTGACCGGGCGTCGTACGATGGGATCATGAACTAGGTGCTCGTAGAACTGACTCAATCGGGTCGTCGGTCCTGAAAGAGGCCGACAGCGACGCCAAGGATGACGCCAATCGCGACGCCGGCGGCAACGTTGCTTGTCGCCACCCCGGTGCCCGCACCTATCCCGGCACCGATCGCCGTCCACACGCCCAGCAGCTTCGCAGCAGGCTCGATTTGATTGATTCCTACTCCGGGCTTTCGGTTGCCCCCCGCGGCGCCGGCGCGCTCAAACAAAAATGAGCGGTGCAGCCTTGGGCGACCGGCGCCGTTGCCGGTGTTTGGGCACGGGCTCTGCCGTTCTGTACGGCCGACCCGCCGTGAGTGCCTCGACTTTCGGCGTGACCATGGCTGTTACCAATGCACCCGTCGCGGCCGCGACCCGTTCATCTAGCGACACGATGGTCGCCTCCTGTTTGCGAATGAGCGCTTGCGCGGAATCGAGCGCGCTCTGGAGCGCCGAAATGGTGTGACTGGCTTCGATCAGATCGTAATCGGACAATTGCCGCTCCTGCTGGGAGTTCGCCCGACCGCGCTGACGAACGATCGCTAGCGGGGTGGTTCACTCGGTTGACTGGTCGCGCTCCTCGTGCTCTGCCATGAATTCAGCAATCGCCTTCAGATACTCGACCGGATCGTGATCGCGGCCAGACTTGGGTAGTCCGCGAGTCGTCCAATTACTGTCGTCCGGCAGTGAACGCCACGGGACATCCGGACTGATCGCTCTCGGCCATGCTGATCTCATCCGGAAGGTCTACAGGCGAAGCGAAGTCCCGTCTGTGCGGTGTCCCGCATAGTCGAGGGCGCCGTCATAGCGAAGCGCGCCATCGTTCTCACCCACTGTACGCAACGCTTCTACGACGTGGGGTCGACCGCCGCCGCGTCTAAGCGCCTTGGAGGCCCACGATGGAATAAGGGCGATGCCGGAAGCGTTTGCGTGCAAACCGGGTCGTCAGGTGGCCCCGCGGCCCTATGACGCCCTGGTAACGTCGGCGCCCTTTACAGTCGTAGTAGTAGCCGACCGCTCTTCGTTAGGTAAAACAGCATGTTGCTGTGTTTTGCGTACCCACACTGCAAGACCTTGGAGGGAATCCATGCGACGACTCGTAACGCCTATTGCAGTGATTGCTTTCGTGTCAGCCTCGGCGATGGTTGTGGCCCAGGGTTTCAAGAACATCAGTGAAACGCTGACCGGATACGAAGAGACGCCGTCAGCAGTTTCGACGACCGGTATCGGCGTGTTCAACGCTCGCATCAGCAATGACGAATCGCGCATCGACTGGGATCTCGCCTACGGAGACCTCGAAGGGGCTGTCCAGCAGGCTCACATTCATTTTGGACAAAGATCGGTAACGGGTCCCATTAGCGTGTTCCTGTGCACCAACCTTGGTAACGGGCCCGCCGGAACCCAGCCCTGTCCGGCACCGCCAGCAGCGATATCCGGCACCATCATGGCTGCAGACGTTACCAACCTGGCGAACGAGCGGGGAATCAGCGCCGGGGAACTCGACGAACTGATCGCGGCCATTCGCGCCGGTGCAACGTACGTGAACGTTCATAGCACTCGATGGCCGGGCGGCGAGATTCGCAGCCAGATCGACGGCAACAGCGGCCATAACCACTGACCTGCTACGCGTACTGCGTGTAGAAGCTACGGATGAACGCCGGAAGACGGATTTCCGTCTATACGAGCGTTCATCCGGCGGCCTTCCGACCGGTCGGTCGGACCTATCCTGCCGTATAGAGGCGCTGGTTCGGCGTCGTCGTCACAGGCGGCCCGACGTCCGGGTGTCGCGCTGAAAGCTCGTTGTCTACCGGTATATGATCCGGGACAACCGCAACCCGTGGCTCGTTCCTAAGTCAGCTACCGTTGTGGTCGCCGCGATTTTCCGGAAGGGGCGATGCTCCGATGAGACGCCGCCGGTGGTTAGCCACGAGCGCTGCGCTGGCGATGATCCCGTGCACGGTCTTCGCGCAACAAAAGGCGGCCCCGATTCCTCGCGTCGCCGTGCTTTGGGTGGACTCTGGCGACGATTCAACGAACCTTGTCGCACTTCGCGAAGGACTGCGCGCCCAAGGTTACATCGAGGGAGCGACAGTCCATCTCGACCGCGCGTCGCTCGTGGATCGCTACGAGCGGCTCACAGATGCCGTAGAGCGTTTGATAGCGAAGAAGATCGATGTCATCGTCTGCTACGGCGCGACTGCCACACTCGCAGCCCGGAAAGCAACCGCAGTGGTGCCGATCGTCAGTGTCACGGGTGCCAACCCCGTCACCATCGGGGTCGCCGAGAGCTTGTCGAGACCGGGCGGCAACGTGACCGGCATTACTTTTCTTCATCCTGATCTCGATGCCAAGAGGCTCGAGGTTCTGCACGCCATTCGACCGGCCATTCGCCGTGTCGCAGTAGTGCTGAACCCGTCCAGCGCCACGGAAAGCGCCAATATCAGGCGCTGGGAAACTGCTGCAGCAAGACTGAACTTCGAGGTACGTCCTGTCGAAATCCGCCTTGAAAGCGACATCGACCGTGTAATTTCCCAACTGCCGCAACAGAATATCGACGCCATCGCCGTTGTCGCTGGCACCCTGTTCTTCGCTCATCGAATGCAGATAGTCGCCGCAATTACGTCCAGCGGCTTGCCGGCCGTATACGGAAGCGCCGAATATGTCGAAGCGGGAGGACTGGTCTCGTACGGCCCAAACGTCGCGGATGGCTTCCGCGAGGCGGCCGTTCTGGTCGCGAAGATACTGAGAGGTGCAAAGCCCGCCGTTATTCCCTTCGAGCAGGCGACGAAGTTCGAGTTGGCAATCAACGTCAGAACTGCAAAGGCTCTCGGCATCGTGACGCCGCAATCGATCCTGCTGAGGGCCGACAAGGTTTTCGACTAACAGCATTGCTGCATCGAGATGTGCAGCCGTGCGTTCGCTCCTGACGCGTCGATCGCCAGCCATAGCGTCGCTCACCCGCCAATGTGACACGTGGCCCTTACGAGCGCGCGGTCTGCCTCGTTCGTGGAGAAACAATGCGCACTGAAAAGGAGAAGATGGTCGCCGGCGAACTGTATCGGCCAGCCGATGCGGAACTGCAAGCCGAGCTGGCGGCTACCAAGCTGTGGCTCCTTCGCTTGAATGCTTCCTTCGCGGAACCGGCCGCTGAGCGGCATCGAATCCTGCGCGAACGAATGGCTGCTGTGGGGACGGATACGGTGATTCGGCCGCCCTTCTTTTGCGACTATGGCTTCAACATACGGCTGGGGGACGACGTATTCCTGAACTACAACTGCGTGCTGCTTGACGTCGCCACCATCTCGATCGGTGACCGCACGCAAATCGGGCCAGCGGTGCAAATCTACGCGGCGGATCATCCGCGCGAGACCGACATACGCCGCGAGGGCCTGGAGCTCGGCCGTGCCGTTGTGATCGGATCCGACGTTTGGATCGGCGGTGGTGCGATCGTGTTGCCGGGTATCTCGATCGGCGATGGCGCTGTGGTCGGAGCGGGAAGCGTGGTAACGAAAAACGTACGGCCGGGCGTCACCGTTGCGGGCAACCCCGCACGGACGCTGGCGTCAACGCGGTAGTACAAGCGCTGTGCATGCTCCGACGATCGTCTGCGTCGGCCTTCCGGTGCTGGACCTCGTCCATCGCGTGGACGCCATTCCGACACAACCCGTCAAGGCACGCGCGCGCGAATTCACGATCAGCGTCGGCGGCATGGCGTCGGGTGCTGCATGTGCGATTTCCCGTCTCGGTGGCCGCGCCGAATTCTGGGGACCGGTCGGCGACGATTCGTTTGGACAGACGATCCTGGAAGAATTCGCGCGCGCAGGTGTCGACAGCTCGCGCGTGACTTCGTTGCCCGGCGCGACGTCATCACATTCGGTCGTGCTCGTCGATCCGGCCGGCGAGCGGCTCCTCGTCAACTATCGCGGCAGCGCGCGCGATGCGGCGACCGACATCCTTCCACGCGGTCGCGTTGCTGCAGACGCCGTGCTGACTGACGTACGGTGGCCGCAGGGCTGCGCGGAGGTGCTCGAGCGCGCGCGTGCAGAGGGTGTGCCGACGGTGCTCGACGCCGAAATGGGTGACTCGAACGCATTGCGCGATCTCGTGCCACGCGCCGACCACGTCATTTTCTCCGAGCATGGTTTTCACGAATGGGCAGGGACCGATGCGAGAGACGGGATCGACGCCGCGCGCTTGCACGACGTGCTGGCACGTGGAGCGCAGCTTGCGGCGGTTACGCTTGGCGCACGCGGGCTTGTCTATGCGCACGCCGGCGCCACCACGGAATTGCCCGCGTTCGCGGTGGCTTCGGTCGAGACACTCGGGGCCGGCGACGTGCTGCATGGTGCGTATGCATTGGCGATCGGCGAGGGCCAGCACGTTGTTGAAGCACTTCGCTTCGCTTCGGCGGCTGCAGCGCTCAGATGTACGCGCACCGGCGGGCGCACCGCGCTGCCCAATCGCGCCGAAGTCGAAGCGATGCTCGCCGCCTGAGCGCGTTGATCTGGATGCGGGTAGGGGCCGCTATTTCTTCTCCAGGAGCAGCGTCGCTTCCTTGCGCAATATCGGAAGCAGGTGTTTGGCCGCCTTCCCCAGGAGCCACGGCAACGACACCTCGATGCGCAGCGCGTCCTCCAGCACTTCGATGGTCCCCGCGGCAGCCTGGCCGAGCGCCCGCATGTGGAAGCGCAACGTATCTCCTTCCCAGGTCTGCTGCTCGATCGCGATGAGCTGACCAAGTTGACCCTTGGTGCGGGCGAAGCCCTCGTTGATGCGCCGGACAGCCTCGGCCTTCCCCAGACGATGGCCGACGATGACTGTGATGGGATCGCTCATCGAATATCTACCTGCAGGCGTGCATGCGCGCAATTATGATCGCATGGCGATCTCGGCACCGTTCGCACATGCAGCGACGGGAAGGGCGTGGCAGTACACGATTGACGCCGCTGGGTTCTCGGGCCTAGCGTACGGGTTGCAGTCGCGATGCGATCGTCTGATGGAGAAGTGACATGGTGAAGCCCGCAAAGAACACGATTTGCCTTTGGTACGACCGCGACGCCGAGGCCGCCGCGCGGTTTTATGCCGAGACCTTTCCTGATTCCTCCGTCGGCGCGGTGCACCGCGCACCGGGAGACTTTCCGTCGGGGAAGGAGGGGGACGTATTGACCGTCGAGTTCACCGTGATGGGTGTTCCATGCCTCGGGCTCAACGGTGGGCCCGCATTCAAGCATAACGAAGCGTTCTCGTTCCAAGTCGCAACCGCTGACCAAGCTGAAACGGACCGGTACTGGAATGCGATTGTCGGGAACGGCGGCCAGGAGAGCGCGTGCGGCTGGTGCAAGGACAAATGGGGATTGTCCTGGCAGATTACGCCGATCGTGTTGATACAAGCGATCACCGATCCCGACCGGGCGGCCGCGAAGCGCGCGTTTGACGCGATGATGCAAATGACAAGGATCGACATCGCTGCAATCGAGGCGGCGCGTCGCGGTTGAGCGCTCTTCGCCGCGCTGCAAAGGGTCGGAGTGCCTCTCGTACGTCATAAAGCCCCCCTTGCTCGGCGATCCCAAGATGGAATAGCATTCCGGCTTCCGCCCCGCCCACACAACGGCTCTCACTAGCGCGGGTCGCGGTACGGAGGAGTGATGGCCAACACCCCCGCAGTCGAGGGCGATCGACTGCATCCCGCCGGCTCATGGCAGCGCTCTGCCGCGGCGCCTGCACCGACGGTCCCGCATGCTCGACGTTCCCCAGCCATGCGCAGGCTTCGTCGCATCGGCTGGAATCTGCTTCCGCCCGCCACCTTCGTCACAATGGTGCTGCTGTGGTGGGCGGTCGTGGTGCTTTTCAAGATTCCCGCGTACTTGCTGCCGGGACCGGGTGACGTGTTCGCCAGGCTCGTCACGGACGCGAGCCTTTTATGGACACACTCGCAGGTGACGCTTGCCGAAATCCTGCTCGGCTTCGCGATAACGATCGTGACCGCCATTCCGCTGGGACTCCTGATCGCGCTTTCTCCGCTTTCGCGGCAGCTCGTGTATCCGCCGATCATGCTGATGCAACTCGTCCCGAAGATCGCAGTAGCGCCGTTGTTTCTCGTCTGGCTTGGGTTCGGAATGGAGTCCAAGGTCCTGCTTACGGTGCTTCTGACGTTCTTCCCGCTGCTCGTCGCCAGCATCAGCGGGTTTCAGATCCTGGATGACCGGTTTCTCTATCTCACCAAGTCGATGGGGGCGAGCAGCTGGCAGACGTTCCGTTATCTGCGCTTTCCCGCGGCGCTCCCCGTGATCTTCGCGGGGATCAAGACATCCGCAACGATCGCTGCGACGGCCGCCATCGTTGCCGAGTTCGTGGGCGCGAACAAAGGACTTGGCTACGTATTGTTGCGCGGCACCAGCACAATGGACATCGAGCTGGTGTTCGCGGTGCTGGTAGTACTAACCCTGGTCGGCGTTGTCATCAACTACGTCGTCGAGTTCTGTGAATGGGCCATGACGCCATGGCAGCGATCAAGGAACACTTAGGCAGGACCAAACGCCAATCGCCCCGGTGCACGGGTCTCAAATCAATGGAGGAGGTCACATGTACAAAGTCGTGAAGGCGTTCGTCGCAGCGGCAGCGTTGCTCAGCGGTTCGGCGTTTGGCGCGGACGCGCAGGTCACCTTTCAGCTCAACTGGATGGCAGGCGGTCCGAACGCCGGATTCGCCGCCGCCGTTGCGGAAGGGTATTACAAGGAGGCAGGCCTCGACGTCACCCTCGTCCAGGGCAACGGCTCCGGGAACACGGCGCAACTCGTCGCAAACGGCCGGGCTCAACTTGCTTATGCCGATGCGGTCGCCGTGATGCAGCTCGTCGCCAAGGGCGCGCCAATGAAGCTCGTCGCGACCATCTATCAGTCGAACCCCAACGCGGTGATGTCGCTCAAGAAGGCCAACATCAAGTCCATCGGCGACCTGAAGGGCAAGAAGGTAGGCGTGCCCTCCGGCTCATCGCAAACGACGATGCTGCCGCTGCTGCTCAAGTCGAATAATCTGAAGGAGTCCGACATCAACATGATCGACATGCCGGTCGCATCGATGGTGCCGGCACTGCTTCAAGGCCAGGTGGACGCGGTTCTCGGGTCGATCGATGCCTACCAGATTCAGGCGGAATCACAGGGTGCGCAACTCGACGTGTATCGGTTCGCAGACTATGGCGTGCCGACCGTCAGCACGTCCATTTTCGCGAGCAACGACTACCTGAAGAGCAATCCCGAGATCGTGAAGAAGTTCGTCGCTGCAAGTCTCAAGGGCTGGAGCTTCGCGCTCGACCATCCGGACCAGGCGATCAAGGACCTGAAAAAGGTGTTTCCGGAAGTGAACGAAAAGCTCGCCACCGCCGAGCTCGCGGCCATCACGCCGCTTTTCTGCAGCGGCGGAGCCAAGTACATCGGCAAGGCCGAAGACGCGCTGTGGGCGAAATCGCAGGAGCTGCTCTCCGAGGTCAAGCTACTCCCGGCGGGCCAGGATCCCAAGTCGTACTACACGTCCGAATATCTGCCACCGGCTTCGGCCATGCGCGCCTGCAAGTAGCGTGTCATACACCTACGCCGACTTGCACGTCGGCATGTCCTTTCGAAGCCCGGGGCGGACGATCACCGACGCCGACGTGATCGGCTTTGCCGGGCTGACGGGGGATTTCTCGGAATTGCATACGAGCGATGTGTATGCGAAGGCCAGCCAGTTCGGCCGGCGCGTCGCGCACGGGATGCTCGGGCTTGCTTTCGCCCACGGACTCATGTGGCCGCGCACGGGCGAACTCCGTCAGACAGCGATCGCGTTCCTCGGCATCGACGGATGGAAGTTCGTTGCGCCGATTTTCATCGGCGACACGATTTTCGTGAACTATCGGATCGCCGAGCTTCGAGACAGCAAGTCCCGGCCCACGCAGGCGATTGCCACATTCGACGTGGAAATCGTGAACCAGGACGGCGCGATCGTGCAGCAGGGGCGCAAGGCGCTGCTGGTGTCGAAGGTACCGCTGCCTGGGGTCGAGGCCTCGCAATGATCGATTCCAGGAGCGGGTTGCCGATCCGCGTCAGCCGGGTGACGAAAACGTTCGGCGAGGACAGCGACGATCCCTTCATCGCCTTGAAGGAAGTCACGCTCAACATCGCCGCAGGCGAGTTCGTGTCCGTCGTGGGTCCCTCCGGGTGTGGCAAGAGCACGCTGATGCTCATGGTGGCAGGGCTTTTGAAGCGTACGAGCGGAGACATCGTGATTGGCGACGAGGCGGTCACGAAGCCGATCACGGACGTCGGCATCGCATTCCAGGATCATCTGCTGCTCGAATTCCGCACGGCGCTCGCGAATGTCACCCTGCACGCCGACATCCGAGGTCTCGCCAGAGAGACGATTGAAGCGAGGGCACGCGAGCTTTTCGCGCAGCTTCGTCTGACCCCGGCGATGAACAAGTATCCCCGTCAGCTTTCGGGTGGGATGCGGCAGCGCGTATCGTTGATCCGCACGCTCGTGCACGACCCGCCCGTGATCCTGATGGACGAGCCATTCGGCGCGCTGGATGCGCTGACGCGGCTGCAGGTGCGCATGGATCTGGAAGCGCTTTGGCTGCGTCGCCGCCCCACGGTGCTTTTCATCACGCATAGCGTCGAGGAGGCGGTCGGCCTCTCCGACAGGATTTTCGTGATGAGTCCAAGCCCGGGAGAAGTCATCGAGGAAATCCACGTCGCATTGCCGAGGCCGCGCCCGATTGTGCTCGGTGACGCGCCCGAGTTTGCCGCGTACGTCGATCGCATCCACCGACACTTCGAACGGATGGGCGTTCTGCATGGTGCAGACATGTCTTCGGCGCCGGTAAGCGCCACATCGCCTTGATGTCAATGAAAACGTCCGCACAGGAGATCTCCAGCGAGCTCGTGAAGCTCGACATCGCAGATGATCGCGCCGAACTCGCGCTCTGCAACGGACCTCTGAATCTCGTCACGCGGGAGCTGTTGCGTGCGCTCAACGCGTCGTTCGCGCGCATCGACGAGGTTGCGACGATTCGTTGCGTGATCGTTCACGGCGGCTCCGCGCGCGCGTTCTGTGCGGGAAGCGATATTCGCGAGTTTGCGCATCTGCGCGACGATGCCAGCGAGCACAAGATCCTGTTCGAGGACATGGTCCTCCGGCGGCTTGCCTCGCTGCCGATGCCGACGATTGCTGCCATCGATGGGCCCGCGCTTGGGGGTGGATTCGAGCTTGCGCTCGCGTGCGACCTGCGGGTCGCGCGACAAGACGTGCAGCTTGGATTGCCCGAATGTCGCCTTGGTGGCCTGGCAGGGAATGGTTCTCTGCGCCTCGCGCGGCTGATCGGACCCGGCCGCGCGAAGGAGTTGCTGTTCACGGGCGAGCCGATCAGTCCCGAGCAGGCGCTAGCGTGGGGCATCGTCAACCGCGTCACGACCGGCTCGGCGCTGAATGGCGCGCGCGAGCTTGCAGCGACGATCGTGCAGCGTGGCCCCCTTTCGAACCGCCTCGCGAAGCGTCTGGTCGATGCCGCGCACGACATGCCGCTTGACGCGGGGCTATCGTTGTCCTCGGCGGCGCAGCAGAAAGTTTTCAGCAGCGACGATCTCCATGAAGGCGTCGCCGCTTTTTTCGCGAAGCGTGCCGCAGTTTTCGCGGGCCGGTAAACCACGATCCCGAAACCATGCAGCAGGTGCAGCCGAGCGAACTTGTCGACGTAGCGGGTACGCCCACCCGGTCAGCGGGGGCATTGCTCGGTGCAGGCGCGGTCATCGTATGGAACGACGTTGCAGTGGAAGGGCGGGATCAGTTCTACGACTGGCACGACAAGGAGCACATCCCCGAACGTTTAACGGTTCCGGGCTTCCGCAGGGGGCGACGGTACATCAAGCCGACGCATTCTCCGGAATTCCTGACCTGGTACGAAGCATCCGATCTAGCGGTGCTGATGTCGCGTGACTACCTCGATCGGCTCAACGCCCCGACACCGCTTACGACCAGCACGCTTACGCACTTCAGAAATACATCGCGCGCGGTATGCCGTCTCGTGACTTCGTTCGGCTCGAACTCCGGTGGCCACGTGCTGACGCTCCGCCTGGACGTGCCCGTCGCGCGTTCGGCCGAATTCCAGGAACGTGTCGCGTCGCACATGTTCCCGGCGGCCATGGCCTTGACCGGTGTGCTCGCGTGTCATCTATGGGCTGCCGATGAGCGGGCCAGTTTCACCGCCACGGCCGAGTCGAAGACGCGCAACTTCGATGTTCCCGGCTGGGTGGTGCTCGTCGAGTCGAGCCGTCCGGATGCGGCCGAGCGCGCGCACGAGCTGATCGAGGTCGCGCTGCAGAACATCGATGTCGTCGTCCGTTCCGACGCCGCCGTGTATTCGCTCGAAATCTGCCGGCTGGGTCGTGCAGGCTGACGTCTTCACTCTCTCAGCATCAGCGAAATGGAAAAGATCACCGCCGACGAAGCCGCCCAACTGATCCAGGACGGTGACGCGATTCTGATCAGCGGCTCCGGCGGTGGACACGCGGTACCGGAGGCACTGCTCGCCGCGGTCGAGCGACGCTTCCTTGCCGAAGGCAATCCGCGCGGCATCACCTCCGTGAGCATCGTCGGAATCGGCGATCGCGCCGCGTTGGGCGCGACTCACCTTGCGCATGAAGGCTTGCTCAAGCGGGCAATCACCAGTGCGCTGGTCGATTCGCCGGGACTGGTACGCCTGGCAGCCGAGGACAAGATCGAGGCGTACACGTTTCCCCAGGGCGTACTGTCGCAGCTGATGCGCGACATGGCGGCGGGCCGTCCGGGATTGCTTACCAAAACGGGTTTGCACAGCTTCGTCGATCCGCGGCAGCAAGGCGCACGCCAGAGCGCGCGCACACCGCTCGATTTCGTCGAGGTCGTCAACCTGGCTGGCGAGGAATGGTTGTTGTTCAAGCCGGTCCCCGTCAGCGTGGCGTTTCTACGCGGCACGACAGCTGACGAGGACGGTAACGTCACGATGGAGCAGGAGGCGGTGCTTGGCGAGATGCTTGCCATGGCGCAGGCGACGCGGCGCGTCGGCGGCGTTGTGGTCGTGCAGGTCAAGCGACTCGCGCGGCGGGGCACACTGTGCGGCAAGCAGGTGAGAATTCCCGGCATCCTGGTCGATTTCGTCGTCGTCGATCCGCAGCAGCGACAGACCTACGCGACGGACTACGACCCGAGCTATTCCGGCGAGCTGCGCATTCCGGTACAGGACATCAAGCCGCTGCCGTTCGGTCCGCGCAAGGTGATCGTGCGTCGTGCAGCGATGGAGCTCTTTCCCCACGCCATCTGCAATCTGGGGGCGGGCGTGTCGACAGGTCTTTCCACGATTGCGGCAGAGGAAGGCATCCTCGACGACGTCTATCTCACCAACGAGCAGGGAATCATCGGCGGCGCTCCGATCACCGGTCGAGACTCGGGAGGCGGCCAGAACTTCGCGGCCATGATCGAGCAGCCGTCCCAATTCGATTTCTACGACGGCGGTGGGCTCGATCTTGCGTTTCTATCGTTCGCCGAAGTCGATGCGCAAGGCAACGTCAACGTCAGCCGGTTCGGCGACAGGATCATCGGCGTCGGCGGCTTCATCAACATCGCACAGAACGCGAGATGCGTCGTGTTCGGTGGAACGCTTACCGCAGGCGATCTCGACGTCGCGTGGGAAAACGGGCGCACCATCATCAGGAAGGAAGGCCGGCATCGCAAGTTCGTACCGAAGCTCGAGCAGATCTGCTACAGCGCCGCCCTTGGGCGCGAGCGCCGCCAGGTCGCCTTGTTCGTGACCGAGCGCGCGGTGTTCCGCGTCGGAGATGACGGCCTCGAGCTGATCGAGATCGCTCCCGGTCTCGATGCCGATCGCGATGTCATCGCGCACATGGGCTTTCGGCCGCGGGTTGCGCCGGATGTGAAAACGATGGATGCACGCGTGTTCTACCCGGGCCTCATGGGACTCGCTTCCGATCTTCGCCGTCAACCTCGTCGCCATCGTTCACCGCGCGTGGCGCAGTGGCACGACGCGCATCACCGTTGAGAAATGGTGGATACGCTTCACATCACCGGCAAGACACGGCTGTACGCGATCATCGGCGATCCGATTGCTCAGGTCCGATCGCCCGAGGTCTTTACGGCGCGATTCGCGGCCGCCGGAATAGACGCGGTACTGATTCCCGCGCACGTCCCGGCCGACCGGTTCGATGCGATCGTTCCGGCGCTCCTCGCATTGGGCAACCTCGACGGCCTGCTGGTGACCGTCCCATTCAAGGCCCGGATGGTCCCGTTCGCGACCCGCCTGGGAGAGACGTCGCAGGTCGTCGGCGCGATCAACGCACTGAGGCGGGAACCGGACGATTCGTGGACGGCGGATATGTTCGACGGCAAGGGCTTCGTCAACGGCGCGCGGCGAAAGGGCGTACGGCTGGAAGGTCGATCGGTACTCCTCTTCGGCGCCGGTGGGGCGGGCAGCGCGGTGGCGTATGCGCTCGCGGAGGCAGGCGTGCGCGCGATTTGCATCGTGGACCCAATGCAGGACCGCAGTGGCCATCTCGTGGCGCGATTGCAGCGCGCGTTTCCGGAATGTTCGTTCGAAACGCGCAACCGTCAGACGACGTTCGACATGATCGTCAATGCCTCCCCCGTTGGCATGTCACCCGAAGACGGACTGCCCGGTGAGATTGGTGCTCTGCGGGCCGGGACGATCGTTGGCGATGTCGTCATCACGGAGAATCCGACTGCGCTGATTCGGCATGGTGGTGCGCACGGTTGCATCTGCATCACCGGCCGGGATATGCACGCGGGTCAATTGGACGTGCTGATGGCTTTCTTCGGCGCCGATCGGCAACCCGGCGGCTCGGGAGGTGATCCGGCCCGCGTGACTGTCAAGGCCGGCTGATGCCACACGTACCGGCTGAGCGCTGCCTGTCGATCATCGAGTTGCTCGCAGCATCCGCGAGCACCATGTCGCTCGGCGAGATAGCCGAACGCCTCAAGCTTCCGAAGAGCGCGACGCATCGGTTGTTGTCCACGCTCATCGACGTCGACTGGGCGGAACAGGATCCGGACACGAGCTTTTATCGTCTGACGATGCGCCTCGCGACCCTGGGGCAACAGTTCTACGTGGCCACAGGGATACCCGACGTTTGCCAGCCGCTGCTGGACCGGCTTGCGCAGGAATGCGGAGACTTCGCGCGTCTTTCCGTGGTGGACGGCGATTCACTGGTCTGGGTCGCGCATGCGCAAGGCGCGACGCGCGGTCTGCTCTATCAGCCGTCGCTCAATTCCAACACGGTTCCGCTCTATGCGACGGCAACGGGCAAAGCATGGCTGGCGACGCTCGACACGGAACAGGCGCTGCAAAGCCTGCGCAAGAACGGCGCGTTCAAGTACGCGGATCGCTACGGACCGAACGTCATTCGTTCGGAGGAAGCGCTGTTGCGCGAGATCAAGGCGACTGCCCGGCGCGGCTACGGCCTCGCAATCAACGAAGCCGAGCCCGGTGTGACCGCGATTGCAGCGGCGATCCGCTCGGCAAGCGACGCTTGTGCGGTTGGCACCGTCAGCATTGCCGGTCCGAGCGTGCGCATGACCGAGAAGCGCATTCGGCAAATTGCACCGCTCGTCACGAACAGTGCGGTCGAAATGGCCCGGCTGTGGCCATTGCGATCGCGCGCAGGACGCGGGAATCTCGCTGCGCGCGCGGCGTAGTCGATTAGGGAAACGCGTCGAATAGCCGCATGCTCCTTCTCGGGTGCATCGCCGACGACTTCACCGGCGCGACTGATCTCGCGAACAATCTGGTTCGTGCCGGGATGCGCGTCGTGCAGGCAATCGGTGTTCCGCGCGACGACCTCGAAAGCGACGTCGATGCAGTCGTCGTAGCGCTCAAGTCGCGAACGATTGCAGCCGGCGAGGCGATTGCGCAATCGCTCGAGGCGCTCCGGTGGCTGCGTGCTCACGGCGCGCGGCAGATCTACTTCAAGTACTGCTCCACGTTCGACAGCACGCCCGACGGCAATATTGGTCCGGTCACCGAGGCGCTGATGGATGCGTTGCATACCGATTTCACGATCGCCACGCCGGCGTTTCCGGACAACGCCCGAACCGTCTTCAAAGGGTATCTCTTCGTCGGCGACGTGCCGCTCAATGAAAGCGGGATGCAGGACCATCCGCTGACGCCGATGCGCGATGCGAATCTCGTCCGCGTGCTGCAGGCGCAATGCCGACGCAAAGTGGGGCTGATCGATTACCAGGTGGTGGGGCGAGGGGCCGAAGCCATCCGGGCCCGTATCGATGCATTGCGCAAGGCAGACGTCGGCATTGCGGTCGTGGACGCGATTTCCAATGCCGATCTCGACGCGATCGCGCCGGCGATTGCTGGCCTTCCGCTCGTGACCGCGGGCTCGGGACTCGCCGTCGGGCTGCCGCGGAATTTCGGTGTTGCGCCATCCAACCGCGCGAGTGCGCTCCCCGCCGCGACGGGATACGCCGCGATCGTATCGGGAAGCTGCTCGGTGGCGACGAACAGACAGGTGCGCACGTTCATCGACCACGGTGGTCCCGCGTACAGGATCGATCTGCTGAAGGTTGCACTGCCCGAAGACATCGTGCGCGACGCGCTGCGTTGGGCCGAATCACGGCTCGCGCAAGGGCCCGTGCTGATCTACTCGACAACGGACGCTGCCGGCGTCAAGCGGATTCAGGAACAATTCGGAGCTGCCGGAGCCAGCGACATGCTCGAGCGTGCGCTCGGCGCTATCACGCGGGGTCTGGTCGGCTTGGGCGTCCGTCGGTTGATACTGGCTGGGGGCGAGACCGCGGGGGCTTCCGTGCAGGCATTGAACGTCACAGCGCTTCGCATCGGTCCGCAAATCGACCCGGGCGTGCCGTGGTGTCATGCATCGCTGGACGTGGCGCCGCCGACAGGCGTGCATCTCGCGCTCAAATCAGGCAATTTCGGCAGCGACGATTTCTTCAGCAAGGCCTTCGCGGTGCTGCAATGAACGAGCTGCGGGCGCGCGAGGAAATTTGTCGCATAGGAAGCAGCCTGTTCGAGCGGGGCCTCGTTCATGCAACCGCGGGCAACATCAGCATACGGCTCGGTGAGGCGGACGGCGGAGCTTTTTTGATCACGCCCACCGACGCTTGCCTCGGATTTCTCGATCCGGCGCGCCTTGCCAAGCTGGATGCCGGATTGCGTCAGTTGAGCGGCGATCCTGCCAGCAAGACCATCGCGCTGCATGCCGGGATCTATCGGGCTGCGACAGCGTACGACCCTGACACGCGCTGCATCATTCACACGCACAGCACGCACTGCGTCGCACTGTCGATCGCCCATGCTTCGAACGAGCTGTTGCCGCCGATTACACCCTACTTCGTCATGAAAGTCGGACACGTGCCGGTGATTCCGTATCATCGACCCGGCGCGCCCGCAACGGCAGATCTGGTCACAAATACGATCCGCGCGTATGGCCGACGCGGCACGCCGCTCCGCGCAGTGATGCTGGAGCGGCTCGGACCGAACGTCTGGCACGACTCGCCCGCTGCCGCGATGTCAGTCCTGGAGGAACTCGAAGAAACGGCGCGGCTGATGTTTCTGGTCGATGCACCGACTGCGTTGGGCGAGTTGCCTATTCAGGAGTTGCGCGAGACGTTCGGCGCGCGGTGGTGAGCCGTGCATGCCT
>JAICVH010000552.1 GCA_025935435.1 Burkholderiales bacterium | reverse complement strand
GTGCTCTACGGTGCGGTATCGGGGATTGCGGAAGTCATCAACAATCCCGGTCTCGTCAACGTCGACTTCGCCGACGTGCGTACCGTCATGGGCGAGGTCGGAATGGCGATGATGGGCTCAGCGATGTCGTCGGGCCCGGATCGCGCGCGCGTCGCGGCGCAACAGGCGGTGAAGAGTCCGCTGCTCGAAGACGTGAACCTGGCCGGAGCGCGCGGCGTGCTCGTCAACATCACTGCGTCGTCGGGTCTCAAGATGAAGGAGTACCACGAGGTCATGAACACGATCAAGGAATTCACCGCGGAGGATGCGATGGTGATCGTGGGCACGGTGATCGAGGAGACGATGGAGGATCGACTGCGCGTAACGATGATCGCGACGGGACTCGGTGGTGCGGTCGTCGCAACACGCCGGCCGCCGAAACTCGAAGTGCTGGAGACGGTCGTCGAACGGACCGGAACCGACAACGTCGGTGTGCGCGTGGCCGAGACGATCGACTACGAGAAGCTCGACCAGCCGGCCGTTGCACGTCGCCGCCATACCGCGCACATCGCGGCGCCGGCGTTCGATCCGTCGGAGATACCCGCGTTTTTGCGTAAGCAGGCGGATTGATGCGGACAAGTCTCATCGGTCGCCTGCAGCCGGCGGCCGATGAGTACGACGCAGCGATGCTAAGATGATCGGTCGACTACGCGCACGGCCCCGCACACGGGTCGATCGCGCTCCTCACTCGGTTTCACATGCGATGCTGCGGCAGCGAACGCTGAAGAATTCGATCCGCACGACCGGTGTCGGGCTGCATACCGGTGCGCGCGTCGAATTGACGTTGCGCCCGGCGCCGGTGGACGCTGGCATCGTGTTTCACCGCGTCGACCTGGCGACGCCGGTAACGATTCCTGCCCAGGCGGTCAACGTCGGCGATACGCGGTTGTCGTCGACGCTCGCGCTCGACGGAACGTCTATTTCCACCGTCGAGCACCTGATGTCGGCGCTCGCCGGCGTTGGCGTCGACAACCTGCACGTCGACGTTGCTGGGCCCGAGCTTCCGATCATGGACGGAAGCGCCGGTCCGTTCGTGTTCTTGCTGCAGTCGGCCGGCATCGTCGAGCAGCAGGCATTGAAGCGCTATCTGCGCGTGCGTTCGTCGGTCGAGATTCGTGACGGCGACAAATGGGCGCGCTTCGACCCGTTCCCCGGATTCAAGCTCGACTTCACGATCGATTTTCCGCACCCCGTTTTCGGAACGGAAAATCGTCATGTCGTCGTGGACTTCGCCGAGCACTCGTATGTGAAGGAAGTGGCGCGCGCACGTACGTTCGGCTTCATGCAGGACGTGGAGGCGATGCGTTCGGCGGGGCTGGCACTAGGGGGAAGCCTGCAGAACGCGATCGTGCTCGACGACACGCGTGTGCTGAACACCGAGGGTCTGCGCTACGACAACGAGTTCGTCAAGCACAAGGTGCTGGACGCGATCGGCGATCTTTATCTGCTCGGGCGGCCGTTGATCGGACAGTACACCGCGTTCAAGCCCGGACACGCGCTCAACAACGTGCTGGCGCGTGCACTCCTTGCGCGGCACGACGCATGGGAGATCGTCGCGTTCGATACCGATGACGAAGTGCCGTCCGCATTCCAGGACTGGGCGGTCATCGGCGCGGCTTGATCCTTCCTCATCTCGCGAGCGCTGCGTGACTTTCGGCGCTGCAAGCTCACGGAACTTTGTTGTGCGATGTTTGCCGTGACCCTCCTAAGAAGGATCGCCGGGCCGTTTCGTGAGTTCGGCGCGTTGGCTGGACTGCTTTATTCGGTCGATCGGCTGCTTGCGGGGCTGTCGCGGCGCTGCCGCCTGCATGTGTACGAGCTGATGGTTCAGCCAATCACCAGCCATCCTTTGCTTGCGCGCAAATTCAGCGCGGGCCTGCAGATCCGCGAAATTGGTTGCGGAGACAGCGAAATCAAGTTGATGCCAGTGCGACCCGAAGTCATGGATGCGCGACTGCGGCAAAGGGCCACTTGCCTAGGGGCCTTCAGGAACGAACAGCTTGTCGCCTACATGTGGTTTTGTCCTGAGCGTTACGAGGAGGACGAGGTCCGCTGCACCTACATGCTTGAGCCCAGTGAGCGATCGGTGTTCGATTTCGACTTCTACGTTTTTCCTGAGCATCGCCTAGGCATAGCGTTCGTGGCTTTGTGGAATGGTGCAAACAGCTACCTGTACGCACGTGGGATACGATACACATTCAGCCGCCTGACGCGCTTCAACCTAGCGTCTCGCCGCGCCCATCGGCATCTTGGGTGGAAGCGCGTCGGATCGGCTGTATTCCTGCAGTTATGGGGCCTGGAGGCCATGTTCGCTACGCTTCCGCCGTTCGTCCGTCTGACGATCGGCAATTCGCGGCGCGTTCGTTTGAAGCTCAAGGCGGATATCCTTGAAGCTTGAGGTGCGCGGGTAGACCACCGACGCTATAGCGAGACAGCGAGCGGCGCCGCCACAGAAGCAAATATGAATTCAAAGAGGACGCATGCGAACCGAGATAGAAGTGCTGAGCGAGTACGTCAGAAGCGAAAGCGGCTTCCGCGGACCGCTCGACCCTAACGTCGATCTTCT
>JAICVH010000734.1 GCA_025935435.1 Burkholderiales bacterium | reverse complement strand
GGATCCTCGAGGATCGCCTGCGCCAGCGCCTGCTGCCGCTCCGCCATCGCGCTGAACGAGATCGACTCCGGCGCATCGGATATGCCCTGGATCGCGCCGGTGTCCTGCACGGGGAAAAACCCCTTCGGCACGATGACGTACAGAAGCACCGTCAGCACCAGCGTGCTGATCGCGACGATCAGCGTCGCGCGCTCGCGCTCGAGCACCCAGTCGAGCATGACGCCGTAGCGCTCGATGACGCGAGCGAAGAAGCGTCCGCTCGCGCGCTCGAAGCGGCTCTGGCGTGACTCCGGCACATGGCGCAACAGCTTCGCGCACATCATCGGCGTGAGCGTCAGTGACACGGCAGCCGAGATCAGGATCGCGACGGCGAGCGTGATCGCGAACTCGCGGAACAGCCGCCCGACGATGTCGCCCATGAACAGCAGCGGGATCAGCACGGCGATCAGCGAAATCGTGAGCGAGATGATCGTGAAGCCGATCTGCTTGCTGCCTTTCAGCGCCGCGCTCAGCGGGGAGATGTGGCCCCCCGACGCTTGCGGCTTCGCCGCTACGCTGCCCCCCGAGGGGGCGGAACTCGCGCCTTGGGACGGCCCTTCGGCGCTCGCACCTTCCTCGATATAGCGGGCGATGTTCTCGATCATGACGATCGCATCGTCGACGACGAAGCCGGTTGCGATCGTCAGCGCCATCAGCGTCAGGTTGTTGATCGAAAAGCCAGCGAGATACATGACACCGAACGTTCCGACGAGCGACAGCGGCACCGCGACGCTGGGGATCACCGTCGCCGGCAGGTTGCGCAGGAACACGAAGATCACCATGACGACCAGCGCGACGGCGAGCAGCAGCTCGAACTGCACGTCGCGCACCGAGGCGCGAATCGTCGTCGTGCGGTCGGTCAGGATGGCGACATCGACGGAGCCTGGCAGCGACGCCTGCAGTTGGGGCAGCAACTGCTTGACGCGGTCGACGACCTCGATGACGTTGGCGCCCGGCTGCCGCTGAACGTTCAGGATGACGGCCGGCGACGTGTTCGCCCACGCGCCCAGCCGGTCGTTTTCGGCGCCATCGACGACGTCCGCAACGTCGGCGATCCGCACCGGCGCGTTGTTTCGATACGCGATGATCAGTTGCCGGTATTCGTCGGGCGAACGCAGTTGATCGTTCGCATCGATCGTCGATGCGCGCGTCGGGCCGTCGAAGCTGCCCTTCGCCTGGTTGACGTTGGCATTCGCGATCGTCGTGCGCAGATCGTCGAGATTGAGGCCGTACGCCGCGAGCGCCTTCGGATTGGCCTGGATCCGGACGGCGGGCCGTTGTCCTCCGCCGATGCTGACGAGGCCAACACCGGGCAATTGCGAAATCTTCTGCGCGATCCGCGTATCGACGAGGTCCTGCACTTTCGGCAACGGCAGCGTCTGCGACGTGACCGCGAGCGTCAGGATCGGCGTATCGGCCGGATTCACCTTGCTGTAGATCGGCGGCTGCGGCAGATCGCTCGGCAGCAGATTCGCCGATGCATTGATCGCCGCCTGCACTTCCTGCTCGGCAACGTCGAGCGAAAGGTCGAGCGTGAACTGCAGCGTGATCACGGACGCACCGCCCGACGACGTCGACGACATCTGCTTCAGTCCGGGCATCTGCCCGAATTGACGCTCGAGCGG
>JAICVH010000131.1 GCA_025935435.1 Burkholderiales bacterium | reverse complement strand
GCCAGCCGTTGCGCGCCGTCGCGGTCGTGCTGCAGCAGGTGTAATGCCATGCGCTGTGCGGCCTTCGGTCCCACGCCGGGCAGGCAGCGCAGTGCGGCCGCCAGCTCGTCGAGCGTCGAAAGCGGTTCGCGGACGCCGCTGCGCAGGCCGGTGTCGCGCGCGTTCATCGACCGTGCGTCAGAATGGCAGCTTGAATCCCGGCGGCAACGGCATGCCGGCCGTGAGGCCGCCCATCTTTTCCTGGGTCATGGTTTCGGCACGGCGCACGCCGTCGTTGAAAGCGGCTGCGACGAGGTCCTCGAGCATGTCCTTGTCCTCACCGAGCAGCGACGGGTCGATCGCGACGCGTTTCACGTCGTGGCGGCAGGTCATCACCACCTTCACGAGACCGGCGCCGGCTTGCCCTTCGACCTCCGTGCGTGCGAGCTCCTCCTGTGCGCGCTGCATGTTCTCCTGCATCTGCTGCGCTTGCTTCATCAGGCCGGCCAACTGGTTCTTCATCATGACGGTTCCTGTTTCGGGGAGGATGGGGAATCGGCGAGCGGCGCGATCGTTTCCGTGCGGACCGTCGCATGAAAGCGCTCGACCAGGTCGCGCACGAACGGCTCGTTGCGAAACGCTTTCTCGCCTTCGGCCCTCGCGCGTTCGCGCTGCCGGCGTTCGACCGCGGCGAGCGAGGCTTCATTGCCGTCGCCGATCTCGAACGCGAGCAGCAATTTGCGACCGGTGGCGCCATCCAGTGCAGCTTTGAGCTTGTCGGCGTACGCCTTGTCGGCAAGATGCTTGTGCGACGCTGGTATCGCCAGCGACAACGCATTACCGTTGATCGACTTCAATTCGGACTGCGCGGCGAGTTGCGCAGCCATGCCGGTCAGTTTCAACGTGGCCACGAAGGCCGGCCAGCCTTCCGTCGACTCGGGCAGCGCCAGGCGCGGCCGCGGCGGTGAGTCCTCGACCTTCGAGGCAGCAGTGGCGCGGCTGGATTCCGCGATCGCAATCGGTGCGGCGCGCGGACCGGCGCGCGCCGCGATCGCTGGCGCCAAATCAATCTCCGCCGAGCGTGGCGCCGCGGCGAGCTCGACGCGAGCGGACGTGCGTTCCACGCGCGTGGGCGACAGCTCGTTCTGACCGCCTGTCATTTGCGCGCTCGAGGCTGCGGGTTCGAATGCGAGCAGGCGCAGCAGCGTCATCGCGAATCCGGTCGCTTCGTCGGGCGCGAGCGCCAGGTCGGCGCGCCCCTGCGTGCAGATCTGGTAGGCAAGCTGAACCGCTTCGGCGGTGAACCGCTTCGCATACGCGGCAATGCGTTCTGCGTCGTCGCCCGTTGGCGCGTTCGGCACCGTCTGCACGATGGCGATCCGGTAGAAGACCGACGCGAGTTCGTCGAGCGCCGACGCAAACGCCTGGCCCGATGCAGCGAGCGCGTCCGCCTCGGCGAGCAGCGCGGGCCCATCGCTTGCGACGAGCGCGTCGACGATGCGGAACAGATACCCGCGGTCGACGACGCCGAGCATCGCGCGCACGCCAGGCTCGCGCACTTCGCCACCGCCGAACGCGATCGCCTGGTCGAGCAACGACAGCGCGTCGCGGAGCGAGCCCTGCGCGGCGGCCGCAAGCAACGGCAGCGCCGAGGCGTCGTGTGCGATCGACTCGGCGCCGAGGATGTACGCAAGCCGATCGGAGATCGCCGCGCGCGGCAGCGGTGTCAGGTTGAACTGCAGGCAGCGCGACAGTACGGTTACCGGAATTTTCTGCGGATCGGTCGTCGCCAGGACGAACTTGACGTGCTCGGGCGGTTCTTCGAGCGTCTTCAGCATCGAGTTGAACGCGCCCTTGGACAGCATGTGCACTTCGTCGATCAGGTAGACCTTGTAGCGGCCGACCGTTGGCGCATAGCGCGCGTTGTCGAGGATTTCACGCATGTTGTCGACGCCGGTGTTGGATGCGGCGTCGAGTTCGAGCAAGTCGACGAAGCGGCCGGAATCGATATCGCGGCACGCGCCGCATTCGCCACACGGGGTCGCCGAGACGCCGCGCTCGCAATTGAGGCTCTTGGCAAGGATTCGCGCGACGGTGGTCTTGCCGACACCGCGCGTACCCGTCAACAGGTAAGCATGATGCAGGCGGCCTTGCGTCAGCGCGTTCGAAAGCGCGGTGACGACATGGCCCTGCCCCACCAGTTCATCGAACCGGCGCGGCCGCCATTTGCGGGCCAGTACCTGGTAGCTCATCGAAACCCGAAGTAAGACATCACGCTCGACTTGATCGGCACGCCCCGAAAGCGGCGTCGTGGCGTCGAGCAGGTGACACGTGGGGTCAGACTCGACCGATTGCTACGACGGGCACGGTCTGCGACGACGCGTCCAATGAGTCGATTCTGACCCCGACAGGGAGGCGAGCCGTTCCCCCGGCACTTGCAGAGAATCGCTGTGGCTGCTTCCTTCCGGACCTGACCAGGTTCACGACCGTGCAATGCGGGGCGACCCGCCGTTGATCGGCGCGGAAGTCCGCGAAACACGATTATACCGGCGAACCCCGGTGACCGCCGGCCGGACGGTCGCCAGCCCGCCGCGAGCGGGCGTGACGCCCGGGCGAGTGGTCGGTTGCCGGCGCGGCGACCGCGGCTATAATGCCTTCGTCGCCTGTGACGCGGTGCCGCGTCCGCGACCTTCGTGGAGTCAACGCAGCCCACGGCAAGGCTGCGCAAGTCGCACGGCGGCAACAAGATCGCCGCAAACCTTCGAACACGTACCCGGTGACGGGTGCTATGGAGCGTCATGCGCGATCGAGCCTTCTTCCTTTGCTTTCGCGGCCTGTACCGCCGGGCGGTCATCGGCGCCTCCGGCATCGCGCTCCTCGCTTTCAGCGGCTGCGAACTGGCGCCACCGCCGCCTCCGCGCGCCGAGCCAGGTATCAGCGTGATCGTTCTTCCGGGCCCAGCGACGTGGTTCGCGGGGCCGAACCACCAGGTTTCCGGCTTCGACCACGATCTGCTCACCCGCTTTGCGCGTGAACGCGGCGTCCCGCTCAGGATCACCGTTGCGGACGGCGCAGCGTCGTTGCTCGCGAAGCTCGGTCGCGGCGAGGCTCAACTCGGAGCCGGCGGTCTGTTGCAGGCAGCATCGCCTTCGGGCCTCGACGCCGACGGCGGGCGCGCGCTCGCCTGGAGTACCGGCTACCACGCCGTCGAGCCGGTGCTCATTTACAACGTCGACGGATTCCGGCCCCGCCGATGGTCCGATCTCGATCGGGCGACGATCGCTTATGCGGCGCACACCGGACTCGACGGCCCGCTTGCCGCCGTCCGCCTTGCGCACCCCGAGGTGACGTGGCAGGCGCTCGACGTTCCGTCAGCCGACGCGCTGATTGCGCAGGTCGCGGACGGCACGCTGAACTATGCGGTCGTCGCGTCGAGCGACGCCGCGGTCGCGCGGAACATCTACCTCGACTTCGACGTCGCGTTCACGGCCGGGCCACGGCGCGAATTCGCGTGGGCGGTCGCTCCCGGCTATCCCGAACTGCGCGATGCGCTGGATGCCTTCTTCGCCCGGCTCCGACAGGATGGAACGCTCGCGCGACTGGCCGACCGCTATTTCGGCACCGCGGAGCAGGTGGAGCGCATCGACGCCGGAGTCTTCCACGAGCGCATCCGCAAGGCGCTGCCGGAGTGGCGCAAGACGTTCGTCGAAGCGCAGGCGAAAAGCGGCATCGAGTGGCGGTTGCTCGCTGCCATCGCGTACCAGGAATCGCAATGGGATCCGGTCGCGACCAGCGAAACCGGCGTTCGCGGACTGATGCAGCTGACGGAGGAGACGGCGCGCCATCTCGGCGTTGCGGATCGGCTCGACGCTCGGCAGTCGGCCATCGGTGCCGCGCGCTATCTGGCTGACCTCAAACGCAAGCTGCCCGCGCGAATCGGCGAGCCGGATCGCACGTGGCTTGCGCTCGCCGCGTTCAACATCGGCACCGCGCACCTCGAGGACGCTCGGATCCTTGCGCAACGGCAGAAGCTCAATCCCGATTCGTGGAGCGATGTGCGCAAGGTGCTGCCGCTCCTCGCCGAGCCGGAGTACTACATCTCCGCGAAGTACGGCTACGCGCGCGGCGGCATGCCGGTGGCGTTCGTCGGCCGCGTGCGAGCCTATTACGACATCCTGCTTCGCACCCAGCAGCCGGAGACACCGAGGCTCACCGCGGTCGCGATGCGGTAGAAGGCGCCGCGCTACCATAGCGACATGCCCGCTGTCGCATTACGAGCATTCGTCGCCTTCTCGCTCTCGATCGCCGCCTTCTGCGCCCACGCGCAGCACAGCGTCTTCATCGAAGAACTCACCTCCCCGGAGCTTGCCGCACGCGTTCGCAGTGGTGCCACGATCGCGTTGATCCCGATCGGAGGTACCGAGCAGAGCGGTCCGCATATCGTGCTCGGCAAGCACAATGTTCGCGTCAAAGTGCTCTGCGCAAGGATCGCGGCGACGCTTGGCAACGCGCTCGTCGCCCCGGTCATCGCGTACGTGCCCGAGGGCAACGTGAGCCCGCCGTCTTCGCATATGCGCTTCGCCGGAACGATCACGCTCCCCGACAAGACGTTCGAGAGCGTTCTCGAATACGCGGCGCGAAGCCTGCGCGCGAGCGGTTTTCGCGACGTGTTCTTCGTCGGCGATCATGGCGGCTATCAACGTAACGAGCAGGCGGTCGCCGAGCGGCTGAATCGCGAATGGGCGAACACCCGGATTCGCGCACACGCACTTACCGAGTATTACCGCGTCACCGAAACCGCCTACCGGGATGCGCTCAGGTCCCGCGGCCATAGCGATGCCGAGATTGGCACGCACGCGGGACTCGCCGACACGTCGCTAGCCCTTGCCGTCGACGCGCAGCTCGTGCGCGCGGCCGAACTCGCCTCGCCGCACGCGAATGCGCAGCACGGCGTGCAGGGCGATCCGCGACGAGCGACCGCCGAGCTCGGGGCGATGGGCGTCGACGCGATCGTTCGCGAATCGGTTGCCGCGATCCGCCGCGCCACGTCCGTCCGGTAATCCGCGCCGGCCGCCCGCTTACCACGTTACGAAGGATGCATGTGAAGGTCACGCTTGCCCATTGGTCGTTACTGTTGACGATCGCGCTGTCCGCGACGATGGCGATAGCGCAAACCGCTACACCGGCGCCGCCGCGTGCGGGTCCAACCGTGACGCCACCTGCAGCCGGCGCCCCCACCACGCCACCCGTTGCAACGGTGCCCGGCATGCCGATGGTGCCGAACGCCGAAAATCTCTACAGCGAGACAACGTCGGCGCACCTGAGCGACACCGCGCGTGCTGCGCTTCCACGCGTGTACGTGCCAAACGTCGTGTCAAACGATGTGTACGTCATCGATCCCGCGACGTTGAAAGTCGTCGACCGCTTCAAAGTCGGCGTCAACCCACAGCACGTCGTGCCGTCGTGGGATCTGAAGACGCTTTGGGTCGCAAACAACGCGGAAGGGCGCACCGACGGCAGCCTGACGCCGATCGACCCGGCCACCGGCAAGCCGGGCAAGCCGATACCCGTCGACGACCCCTACAACATGTATTTCACGCCCGACGGCCGCTCGGCCATCGTCGTCGCCGAGGCGTTCAAGCGACTCGACTTCCGCGATCCCTCGACGATGGCGCTGCAGTCGTCCCTCGCAACACCCGAATGCGGCGGCATCAATCACGCCGACTTTTCGATCGACGGGCGCTATGCGATTTTCACGTGTGAATTTTCGAAGAGTCTCGCGAAGATCGACTTCGTCGACCGCAAGGTGGTCGGATACCTGAAGCTGTCCAAAGGCGGGATGCCGCAGGACGTGCGCATCAGTCCCGACGGCAAGGTGTTTTACGTGGCCGACATGATGGCCGACGGGGTCTTCGTCATCGACGGCGATGCCTTTCGCGAAATCGGTTTTATCGCGACCGGCAAGGGGACGCACGGCCTCTATCCGAGCCGCGATGGGCGCAAGCTTTACGTGACGAACCGTGGATCGAACCGCATTCACGGTCCGGCCAAAGGCAAGGGCAGCGTGTCCGTCGTCGATTTCGCGTCGCGCAAAGTCGATGCGACATGGCCCATTCCCGGCGGTGGAAGCCCGGACATGGGCAACGTCAGCGCCGACGGCAAGCAACTCTGGCTATCGGGCCGCTACGACAACGTCGTCTATGTCTTCGATACCGCGAGTGGCGCGGTGCAGCAGATTGCCGTCGGCAAGGAACCGCACGGGCTGACGGTGTGGCCGCAGCCCGGACGCTATTCGCTCGGACACACAGGCAACATGCGCTGATCAACCGCGCGTGATCGCAGCCTGGCCGTTCATGTAGGGCCGCACGGCTGCAGGAATCTCGATCGAGCCGTCTGCGCGCTGATAGTTTTCCATGACCGCAACCAGTGTGCGGCCGACGGCGAGGCCCGAACCGTTCAACGTGTGGACGAGCTCCGGTTTGCCCTGCGCATTGCGAAATCGCGCCTGCATCCGGCGCGCCTGGAACGCCTCGCAGTTCGAACACGACGAAATTTCACGATACGCGTTCTGCGCCGGCAGCCACACTTCGAGATCGTAGGTCTTGGCGGCTGCGAAACCGATATCGGCCGTGCACAACGTCATCACGCGATACGGAAGTTCGAGCTTCAGGAGGATCGCTTCCGCGTGCTGTGTCAGCGCCTCGAGTGCCGCATAGGAATCCTCGGGACGCACGATCTGCACGAGCTCCACCTTGTCGAACTGATGCTGGCGGATCATGCCGCGCGTGTCCTTGCCGTAGCT
>JAICVH010000160.1 GCA_025935435.1 Burkholderiales bacterium | reverse complement strand
GCAGAAGCGTGGCGGGCGTTTTGAGTTCACGACGATGAACACGGAGACCGGCGAGCGGCCGGTCGATGACCGTGAGCTGTCGCGGCTGAGCGATGCACTCGACGAGCTTGCACAAGTCGAGCCGTCGATCGCGCAAATCGTCGACCTGAAGTTCTTCTGCGGCCTGTCGTTGGGCGAAATTGCCCGCATGCGCAACGTGTCCGAGCGCACCGTGCAGCGCGGCTGGGACAAGGCGCGAATTTATCTGTATGAGAGTCTGCGCGACGAAGGTTGTGCGCTGATGGACGACGACGGATGAGACGCATTGCGGGCGCGCACTGGACGACGTTGAGCGCGTACCTGGATCGTGCGCTCGATCAGCCTGAAGGCGAGCGGCGTGCGTTCGTCGCGAATCTGCACGCCGAAAACCCGCAGCTTGCACGCGACCTTGAATCGATGCTCGACGCCCACCGTGTCGTACTCGAGCGGCGCTTTCTCGAGGGGGCGCCGTCTCCGTTTCCCGATCCGTTCGTCGCCGCCGGTCAGGAGCTCGGTGCCTACCGCCTCATTTCGCTCGTCGGCACCGGCGGCATGGGCAGCGTCTGGCTGGCCGAGCGAACCGACGGCCGGTTCGAGCGCAAGGTCGCGATCAAGCTTCTGAATGCCGGTCTGGTCGGACGGGAGGCCGAAGAGCGTTTCCGCCGCGAAGGAAGCCTGCTCGCACGACTCACGCATCCGCATATCGCGCAGCTCATCGACGCGGGCGTGACGAACAACGGCCGCCCGTACCTCGTGCTCGAGCACATCGACGGAGAGCCCGTCGACGCGTACTGCGATCGCAACCGCCTCGGCATCGACGCGCGCCTCGAGCTGTTTCTCGACGTTGCCTCCGCGGTGTCGCACGCGCACGGACGACTGATCGTGCACCGCGATCTCAAGCCTTCGAACGTGCTGGTGGC
This sequence comes from Burkholderiales bacterium, assembly GCA_025935435.1. GTDB lineage: Bacteria > Pseudomonadota > Gammaproteobacteria > Burkholderiales > Casimicrobiaceae > VBCG01. The sequence goes on along the minus strand of JAICVH010000160.1, from coordinate 5,208 downwards.
GCGCGGCGGCGAGATCAAGCTGCTGGACTTCGGGATCGCCAAGCTGCTCGACGATGAAACGCATGCGACGGCACCATTAACGCGAGACGGCGCGTCGGCACTGACACCCGAATGGGCAGCCCCCGAGCAGGTAACCGGTGATCCGGTGTCGACCGCAACGGACGTTTATGCGCTGGGGAATTTGCTTTACCTGCTTTTGACCGGACGGCATCCGGCCGCCGATGCGCTGCGTTCACCGGCCGAGCTCGTCAAGTCGATCACGGAGGTCGAACCAGCGAGACTGTCGTCGGCCGCCATGAGCGACGCGGTCGACGTAACGGACGCCGCCGAGCGCGCCCTGCGACGCGGGATGACACCCGTGCGGCTGCAGCGTTATCTGCGCGGCGATCTGGACAACATCGTCCACAAGGCGGTCAAGAAGCACCCGGCCGAGCGCTATGTGAGCGTCGCTGCGCTGGCCGACGATGTCCGGCGCTTCATCGCACGCGAGCCGATCACTGCACGGCGGGACACGCTGCGCTATCGGGCCGGCAAGTTCGTGCAGCGCAATCGCGCGGTCGTGTTGGTAGCCTCGCTCGCAGTCGCAGCGACGGTCGCAGGCGTCATCGGAACGTTGCACCAGGCGGGCACTGCCCGCGCGCAGCGCGACTTCGCGTTGCGACAGCTCGCGCATGTCGAGGCAGTCAACGACTTGAACGAGTTCCTGCTGACCGATGCGGCACCGTCCGGCGAGCGCTTCACGGTCAACGAGTTGCTCGGACAGGCGGAGCGCATCGTCGCGGGGCAGCAAGGTAACGACGAAATGCGCACCGGGCTCCTCGTCGCCATCGGGCTGCAGTACTGGATGCAGGACGAGGACGAGCGCGCGCGGCGCGTCCTCGAGGATGCTTATGCACAATCGCGGCGCGTCGCGGACGCGTCCGTTCGGGGGCGTGCGGCCTGCGCGCTTGCGAGCGCCCTGGGTCGGAGCGTCGATTTCCCGCGTGCGGAGTCCTTGCTGCGCGAGGGAATGGCAGACCTGCCGAACGACTCCGAGCATGCACTCGACCGCATGTTCTGTTTATTGCGCGGCAGCGCAGTGGCGCGTGAGGAGGGGTCCGCGAAGGTCGCTCTCGAGCGTGCCGAAGGCGCGCGGCGCGAGCTCGAGCGCGCACCGCTGCAAACGCCGATCCTCGCGTTGCGCGTGCACATGGATCTCGCGGAAACGTACCGCGTCGCGGGCCAGCCGCTCGCTGCGAGCGCCGCGTTCGAACGGGCCGCTACACTTCTCACCCAGCTCGGCCGCGCTCGCACCGCCACCGCCGGAACGCTGTTTAACAACTGGGCGCTTGCGCTCTACCGCTTAGGGCGGCCGCTCGAGGCCGAGCGGATACTGCGCCAGGCGATCGAGCTGAGCCGCGCGGATGCAACAGACCAGGGCGTGTCGTCGATGCTGCTGATCAATTACAGCCGCGTGCTGGGCGAGCTCAGGCGGCTCGATGAAGCGGCGCGTTTCGCGGAGCGCGGCTACGCGATGGCATCGAAGGCGGGTCAGGAAGTGGTCGTCAATCAGTCGCTGCTGCTGCGCTCGGGGATCTACGTCGATCAGGGCAAACTGGCAGCCGCCGGTGCAGTGCTCGATGAAGTGGAGCCTCGGCTGCGGCAGCAACTGCCCCCGGGTCACATTGCGTTCGCGTCATTGTCGTCGGAACGTGGACTGCTGGCGCAGGCCCGCGGCGAGCTTCGCATGGCACTCGATCTCACGAACCGCGCCATCGAGATCGTCCGCAGCTCGGTTCGGGCGGGCGGCCAGGGCGGCGATGTCATGGCGCTGCTAATGCTTCGGCGCTCCGGCATCGAGCTCGATCTGCGCCTGTTCAGCGAAGCCGCGTCCGACGCGGCGTCTGCCGTAGACCTGTTGCAGACGGAAACGCCGGCGGGCGCATGGTCCGCCACGCTTGGCCGCGCGTACCTGGCGCTCGGACAGGCGCTCGCCGCGCAAGACAATCCCAGTGCTGCACGGCAGGCGCTGCAATCCGCGGTCGAACATCTCGAGCAAACTACCGGCCGCGAGCATCCGCAGCTCGTCAACGCGCGCGCGCTTCTCGACGCATCGACCAGCCTTGGCGTCGCGTCGCAACATCATGCGGGCGCGCGGAAGTAGCAACTCCTAGGACGCGATCGTCACCGGCCGCGCCCCAGCGGTCATCTGCGCAACGCCTCGTCACCCCATCACGATGCCGCCATCGACGTTGAACGCGGCGCCGGTGGTGAAATCGCAGTCGTCGGAGGCAACGAACAGTGCCATCCGGGCGACCTGTTCGACGGTGCCGAGCCGCCCGAGCGGCGAGCGCGAATTGACGCGCGCCATCACCTGGTCGAGCCCCACGCCCTGGACCTCCGCGCCGTCGCGCCAACCCTGCTGACCGAGCGCGGTCGGGATCGGCCCCGGGCAAATCGCGTTGACGAGAATGTCGTAGGGCGCCACTTCGAGCGCGAGGGAGCGCGTGAATCCCAGCACGCCCCACTTGGCGGCGCTGTACGCACTTGCCGTTGGTTCGCCGACCTTGCCGGCGATCGACGCGATGTTGATGATGCGCCCGCGCCTCGCGTCGATCATCGTCGGCAGCACCGCCTGGCTGCAAAGAAACGTCGCCTTCAGATTCACGTCCATGACCGCGTCCCACGTCTCCTCGCTCATGTCGCGGACGAACGCCTTGCGGATGATGCCGGCGTTGTTGACGAGGATGTCGATACGACCGAAGCGCGCGAGCGCCTCTTGCGCCATCGCCTGGACCGCTGCTCGCTGCGTGACGTCGACTTCGAACGCCACCGCGGCATCGCCCAGTGCCTTTGCCTGCGCCTCGCCCGCCGCGAGATCACGATCGGCGATGAGAACGCGGGCGCCGTCCGCAATGAATGCCTTTGCGATCGCTCCGCCGATTCCTCCAGCCGCACCGGTGATGATCGCAGCGCGCCCATCGAGTCTGCCGTGCGTCATCAGGCCGTTTCGTGCAATTGCGGGTAGTCGATGTTGAGCAGCCACCGCGCGGGCTCGTCTTCCTCGATCGGCACGAACCGCCGCGCGTTGCCGCCAAAGCGGTTGTCGGTCTTCGGTACCGAGATCGTCGAGATCTCGCCGCCGACGAGCACGCCCGCATCGTCCTTGGCCCAGAACCGGTGATAAAGCTTCGGGGTGATGGTCAGGCTCGACCCGTGCGGGATCTCGAATACCTGCCCTGCTGAGAATTCGCGGCGGACGCCGTCGCAATACACGTGACCGGCCGACGCTTCGTCCATCGTTTCGTCGTCGAAGGCGTTGTAGAGCTGGACCATCAGCGTGCCGCCGTGGTAGCTGATGATGTCTTCCGTCTTCTTCCAGTGGAAGTGAAACGGCAGCCGCTGCCCAGGCTGCAGTACGAAGATCTTCTCGCCGTACGGCGTTCCCTCCTCCGGCCGCTCGACGTTGCCGTTGCGCACGTCGAACATCGTGATGCCGACCTTGTCGAAGTCGCCCTGGCCGAAATCGGTGACGGCCCAGCCGAGTCCGTTGCGCGTCACGCGTGCGTACTCGGGTCCCGCGCGGCGCCACTCGGCGGACGACCAATACGCATATTGCGGCAGCCGCACGCCGTGCTCGGCGAGCGCACGCTGCGCATTGTCGATGGCCGTGTTGATCTGCGAGCGTTTCATGAAGTCTCCAACGGCTGAAAGTCGACTCAGAATGCGGCGCGCGCGGTAGCGGTGCGTGGCGCTGCGAGGCGCGGATTCGCCTCACGGGCGTTGCCCGCCATGACGGCGGCAGTTTCATCGGTGGTGAGCCTCCGTGCCGCGAGGTACTCGTCCACGTACTGCACCCATTCGCCGTACGTCGCAAAGCGTAGCAGCATCGGGTAATCCGACGCGAACAGCAGCCTGCGCGGACCGAGGACATCGAGCGCGTCGTCGAGCACCGAACGCGCGTCGACCCCGCGCCAGCGCGCCTGGAACAGGAACGGCAAGCCCGACAGCTGCATGTAGGTCCCGGGACGCCGCGCGAAGTTACGCAACGCGATGCGCCACGCGACGCGGTCCACTTCCGGAAATGGAAGCGCCAGGTGATTGATCGTCACCGGACCCGGTGGAAGGTTCGCGAGCACGGCAGCGACATGCGTGTAGTGACGCGCCTCCGCGAGCACGGTCACATTCAATCCGGCAGCAAGCGCGGCGCCGAGATTTGCCACGACACTCGGCCGCGTGATGAACGTCGTGTCTTCGATGCGCCGCAACTGCGCGCGAATGCCGACGACCTTGGCGCGCGAGAGCAGCGCCGCGTAGTCCACGGGAGGACCGTCGAGATTCACCCACGCGGTGACGCCGAAAATCCGCGACTCGTCGCGCGCGAGCTCGATGCACCAGTCGGTCTCCGCCGTCTGCGGCGCTGCCTGCACGAGGATCGCGCCGTCAATACCGCACGCATCAAGATCGGGGAGCACGTCCGCGGGAAGGAAATCGCGCCGGTACGCCGCGTGGTCGGCGATCGGCCGATTGTCGAAGCCGCACGACGGCCTCCAGAAATGCAAATGAGCGTCGATGCGCATCACATGCGCGCCCTCTTCCGCGTCACATCCTCCGGTCCGCTGGAATCGTCGGCAGGTCCTTGAAAAACTGCGGCGCCACCTTTTCCGCGTACTGAACGAACTGCGGGTCCACGACAGTAGCGGGGTCGACGCTTTGCGCCATGCGCTTGTCGGCGACGAGCAGGGGGATGGCCTTGGTTCGATAGCCATCGAGCGTATTGCGGGACAAGCGCAGGTCGTAATTCGAGCGGCGTATCGCCTGCTTCATGATGTCGAGATCGACACCGGCGACCCACCGCGTGTTGATTTCGGCGGCTTCGTCGAAGTGGCTGCGCAGCCACTGTTGTGCTTCGGCGAACGCGACCATGAAGCGTCGGAGCGCCTCGGCCTGCTTCTGGATCGCATCGCGGGTTGTCAGGATGGTGCCCGGGTCGTAACAGCTCTCGCAACCGCCGGACGTCACGCGAATGGCGCCCGGCACGCGCGCAACCGCCGACGTGGCCCACGGCTCCCACGCCGCAATGGCATCGACATTGCCCTGCAGCAGCGCGCTGACCTGGCTGGACGGCGCGACGTTGATCAGCGTGATGTCCGCGATCTTGACGCCGCTCTCGGCGAGCACGCCAAGCAGATAGCCTTCCGCGCCGGTGCCACGCGGCAGCCCGACTTT
>JAICVH010000768.1 GCA_025935435.1 Burkholderiales bacterium | reverse complement strand
GACGTCGCCGTGTCGATCAGCCTGGCGATGACCGTGGTGTTCATGCTGATCTGCCTCGGCGTCGTCGCCTGGATCTTTCGGACCGGTTACCGCCTGAAGACGTGACCGGAAGGGTCATGCCGGGCTTCCGAAGCGGAGTTCTCCGATTCGCGACATGCCGAGCGAGACGGCACCCAGCGTGACCGCACAAAGGGCGAGCGGAACGAAAGCAAGCGCCGGAATGCCGCTCAGGTCCCACGCGGCACCGCACACGAGCGCGACGAGCACGGCTCCTCCGTAGCTCAGCGTGAACATGCCCGCGGACGTGCGGGCAACATCATCGACGCGGCACAGGAGCGGGGGCAGCGTGAGGCCGAGAATCAGTGCGGATGCGTCCGAGAAGCCGAGCAACGCAGCCCACGCAATCACACCCGATCCAGGCGCCCATACGATGCCTGCGAGGCAGACGAGCGACACGACACCGGACAGCACATACGGCCATGCGCGTCGCTCGAGCCGCCCGGCGACGACCAGCAACAGCAGCGACGCGGGCAACTGGCCGAGATTGAGCGCCAGCAGCGCATCGCTGATCAGGTCTGCGCGCCCGCGGCTTGCAAGAAAAATCGGCAGGAACGCGTTGGCACTGAAGTAGATCGCGTTGACGCACAGAAAAAGAGCGCCGAGCCGCCACACGAGACCGACGTGCCAGTCGGGCAGCCACTTGCGTGGCAACGCGACGTGCGCCGGGTGCGACGTGTCGGTGCGCGGTGCGAACGCGTACACGGCGACGGCAATGATGGCGATTGGCGCCGACCACGCGACGAGCGATACGCGCCAGTCGTTGCCGACGAGCGGCAGCACCAGCGGCGCCGTCAACAGCACCGCCAGGATCTCGCCGACGAGCAGGCCGTTCGTGTACAGCGCTGTCCCGAGTCCGATGTGTCGAGGCAGCCATTGGCGCACGGTGGTCGGCATGATCGGTTGCATGATGGCGACGCCTGCCGACATCACGATCGTCGTCAACAGCAGCATCGCGAAATTGGGACTCGCGCCGCGCAACGCCGACCCGAGCGCAACGAGCGAAAGTCCGCCGACGAGCGCAACGCGCACGCCGAGTCGCGAGACGAGCAGCGAGCCTGCGAGCGCGGCAATGGCAAACATCGCAGGCGGAATGCTGCTGAGCAGGCCGACCTGCGTGGCGCTCAAGCGGAGCTCGTCGCGGATCATCGCAATCACCGGAGGCACCGCGAGAATCGTCAGGCGCAAGCCGTTCCCGGCAAGCCAGATCAGTGTCGCGGAAACCCACGTCCGCTCGGTCGTCGTTTGGTCGGGCATGGGGGGGCGGAATCGGCTGGCACCGCTTGAAGGCACGGTTACGGAAGGGTCGCCAGCGTTGTCAGGTCCGCGCGCTCACGGCCCGCTCGCCAGGCATGTGCGCGCCGCCGCTCAATCCGACGCCGCGGCCTTGATCTCGCGCTCGTCGACGATGAACGTGACGATGGCGCCGACGAAGTGCTCGGCATCCGCGACGAGCT
>JAICVH010000335.1 GCA_025935435.1 Burkholderiales bacterium | reverse complement strand
GTCACCGCGCTCCGGCTGGCGACAGCCCGACCGTAGGCGCTATCTGGCCTCTCTACAATCGTCGACGATGCCGAGCTGGCGTAAGAAAACTCTTACGAGATTGCCCTTCAAGCGCCGAGCCAAGCCCGGCGCAACGCAGTTGCTTCGTCCGACGCGTCCGTTCGAAGCGTTAGGTAGCAGACGTCGAGCGGCGCCGATTGCAACTCGAGCTCGGCCTGGATCAGTGCGTCGCGGCGGAACGCGTGCACGGACACGCGCTCGCCGGGCGCGCGATCGGCGAGGAGTGCATCGATGGAGGCCTTCGAAGCGCGGACGCCGTCGATCGCGACCAGCACATCGTTTGCGGCCAATCCGGCGCGTTCGCACGGTCCACCGGCGAACACGTGCTGCAAGTGCAAATCCGCGGAAGTTCGAGCGCCGAGCCAGCATGCCGGTGGGGTATTGGCTGCCGGTTTGCCACCGCCGTCGTCGGCGCCAGTCGATGCGCGCACATGCCAGTCGATGCCAAACGCGGCGAGCAAGGCATCGAGAGGCGGATCATCGGTACCGTTCACGTAACGATCAAAAAACGGATGCATGTCACGGCCGGAAAGTTCGCAGACCAATCGCGCGATATCGTCTTCGCCGACGCCGATAGCAGGCTGCCCGTAGCGCTTCCAAAGCGCACGCATGATGTCGTCGAGTGAAGTCGTGCTGCTGCTTCTCAGTAGCAGATCGAGTGCGAGCGCCACGACGGATCCCTTGGTGTAATAGCTGATAACGGAGTTCGGGGAATTCTCGTCGGGGCGGTAGAACTTGATCCACGCATCGAAGCTCGAGTCTGCGATGCTCTGGCGATGCCGGCCGGGTGTGCGCAGCATGTTGGTGATGGTTCGGCCCAGCAACTCCAGATAGCGGTGTTCATCGATCAGTCCGCAACGGACGAGGGCGAGATCGTCGTAGTACGACGTAAGGCCTTCGAACGCCCATAGCTGTCGCGTGTAGTTTTCGCGCATCAGATCATAGGGAGCGAACGCCACAGGCTTGATCCGCTTGACGTTCCAGGCGTGGAAGTATTCGTGGCTCGCGAGCCCGAGTAGATTGAGGTATCGGTCGTTGATTGCGTCGCGGCCGCGCGTCGGCAGTTCATCGCGCCGGCATAGAAGACTCGTGCTCGATCGATGTTCCAGCCCGCCGTGGCCTTCACCAACAGCCGTGATCTGGAACAAATACCGATCGAACGGCGCAGCACTCTGCCGAGCGCCACCGAACAGATCGATGTGCCATTGGCAGAGGCGGGCCAAATCGCGGGACAGCCGCTCGACATCCGCGTGCGGGTGCCCGGAAACCGCAATCTCATGCCGTGCACCCCCGGCGCCGAATGCGGCGAGCACGAAATCGCCCATTTCAACCGGATGATCGACCAGCTCGTCATAGTTCGAGGCGCGATAGCGACCGAATCCGTACGTCGCTGCACCATCCGGCGGCAGGGTCGTCGCCACGCGCCAGTTGGCAAATTCAGCGCGCGCTGGTCGCACGATGTCGACGCTGCACGATTCTTCCTCATATCCGTCGGGACGCAGAAACACGCATGGGCCGTTGAAATACGCTCGCGATTGGTCCAGGTACGCCGTCCGCACCGAGACGTCATATGCGTAGATCTCCGCGATGACGGTCACCGGCGCGGTGCTCGGTGCGGTGCGCCACGTGTCCTTGGTTTCCTTGACGATCGGCAGTGCCCCGCCGCCGGACTCGGCACGGACGTGGACGAACTGACGGGCAAATTCGCGGATCAAATAGCTTCCGGGGATCCAGGCCGGCAGTCGAAACCGCTGACCTTCCGGGTCGGGAACGTTGACCGTGCAACGCACCTCGAAGAGATGCGCATGGGGGTCGAGCGGCGAGATCTGATAGTTGACGATGTTCACGGAAGGTCACTCAAACGGGCAAGCCTCGGCAACGCCAAAGTGGCAGCAGCGAACGTCGCTGCTCGGGTCAACACGCCAATGAGGAGGGTTATGCGATTAAGCGATAGTTTCATTGCCGCGTGGCAGCCCCGAGTGCTCGGTCTGTTGCGCCTTGCGGCAGCGTTCTTGTTCATGACGCACGGCCTGCAGAAGATTTTCGGTTTTCCGACTCCGCGCGCATCCGAAACGATTTTATTTTCGCTATCCGGCATCGCCGGCCTGATGGAACTGATCGGTGGTGCGCTTCTGCTCGTTGGCCTGTTCACGCGTCCGGTGGCGTTTCTACTTTCCGGACAGATGGCAGTCGCTTACTTTTATGCGCATGCGCCCCAGGGCTTCTGGCCTTTGCTCAATCGCGGCGAACTAGCGGCGGTGTACAGCTTCGTGTTTCTCTATTTTGCCGTTGCAGGGCCTGGCGCATGGAGCTTGGATGGCGTATTGCGCAGCCGCGCGTCGACAGTGAGTAACGCACCGCTTGGCCGCGACGCCGTCCGAACGCGGAATGATTATGTAGCGCGCCGAACCGCTCCATGACTATCGAGCGGCGCGTCGGTGAAGTGGTCGACTTCGGCATGCCGGCGCCATTAGGGTGGCGGCTGGCCGGGCACCCCGGAGACGAATCGAACGTCCGACCTGCCCCTTAGGAGGGGGCTGCTCTATCCACTGAGCTACCGGGGCGAAGCGGCGATGTTACCGGAACGGCTTTCGATCGTTACACTCGTTGCGGCACACGACGCTCGGCTTGGTGAAAGTGATCCCGTGGCTGCAGGACGACTCGCCCTTCCCACCCGTGGAAGATGCCCTTGCGCACCCGAACGGGTTACTTGCAGCCGGCGCCGATCTCTCGCCCGAACGGCTTATCACTGCGTATCGACACGGCATTTATCCCTGGTATAGCGAAGGTCAGCCGCTGCTTTGGTGGAGTCCCGATCCGCGCATGGTTCTCTACACCGAAGAATTTCGAACGGCGCGCTCGCTCATGAAGCGCATCAGACGCGGTGACTTCAGGATAAGTGTCGACACCGCGTTTGATGACGTGGTCGATGCCTGCGCGCGAATTGCGCGCGACGACCAGAATGGCACGTGGATCACGCGCGACATCGCACGGGCGTATCGACGCCTGTACGAGTTGGGGTACGCTCATTCGGTCGAGGCATGGAATGGCGAGCGCCTCGTCGGGGGGCTCTACGGTATTGCGCTTGGTCGCGTTTTTTTTGGCGAATCAATGTTCGCGCGCGAGTCCGACGCCTCCAAGGTGTGCCTGGACGCGCTCGTGAGGCTGCTCCGTGTCCATGGCGTGCCGGTGATCGATTGCCAGCAGGAAACGGCACATCTCGCTTTCATGGGCGCCCGGCCGATCACGCGGCGCAAATTCGCCGATCACCTCGTCGAGTTGATACACTCGAACGAGGCACCCGCGGGATGGGTCGCGGGGCCCGTTCGGAGCCTCGGTGAGTAACCTTCACGATCTTCCCCTCGCGACGCTTCAGTTCTACGCGACGGCGCCTTATCCATGTAGTTACCTGCCCGAGCGGGCGGCCCGGTCGCAGGTCGCGACGCCGAGCCATCTCATCGACGCTCGCGTTTACAGCGAACTGGTCCGGTTGGGCTTCCGGCGGAGCGGCGCGTTCACCTACCGTCCGTACTGCGACCACTGTCGCGCGTGTGTTCCCGTGCGGGTACCGGTCGAACGCTTCAAACCCAACCGAAGCCAGCGCCGCGCGCAGCGCGATGGATGCATGATGACGGTAATTAGGCGCACTTTAACGTATGATCCCGCCCATTACGCGCTGTATCTTAAGTACCAGCGGCTTCGCCACCCCGGTGGAGGAATGGATCAGGACAGCCGGGAGCAGTACCAGCACTTCCTCCTGCACAGCAACGTCTCAACCGACCTGTTCGAATTCAGGCAGGC
>JAICVH010000764.1 GCA_025935435.1 Burkholderiales bacterium | reverse complement strand
CGGTCGCGCGGGTGCGCGCCGAGCACCCGGAGCGGCGCACTGCGAATGCCGCGCGCGCCCTTGCGCCCCGGCACCTTCGCCTCGAACTCGAAGCCCACTTTCCCGTCCGGCTGCTTGACGAGATACGCTGAGAACGGACGACGCGTTCGTGCCGACACGAACTGCAGCAGATCGGTCTTGCCCGTTTCGAGAAGCTTCGTCATCTGTGCGCGATCGATGACGCGCTGCAGGATCGTGCGACCGGAGCGGAAATCGCAGCTTCGGCCTTCGCCGACTGCGCGCTCGCACACGTACGCATTCGCCGTTTCGAACACGTGGTTGCCGCACTTGGGGCATGGCCCAAGGGGCGTCTGCCCGGAGAAATCCGGCGCCGGACCGTCGTCGTCGTCCGCGCGGGGCCCGAAGTCGAACTCGACCTCGTTCGCATCGGTCAGCCGCAGTTTCGCTGAGAACGGCCGCCCGATCTTGCTGCGGAAACCGTCGAGCGGCCCGACTTCACGCGTCGAGAGCAGCGTGTCCGCCTCCTTCGGCTCGAGCTGTCGTCCACCCATGATTTTCCAGAAACCGAAGTCGCAGTCGACGCACTGGAAGCGCTTGTACTTCTCGTGCACTTCGCCGCCGCACTTCGGGCAGCGCGCGGCGAGTGTCGCGAAATCCCCGGGGATCGTGTCGCTTTCGTAGTTCTTCGCCTGCGCGACGATGTGCTTCGTCATGCCGACGATCTCTCGCATGAACTCTTTGCGCGCGAGCTGGCCGTGCTCCATCTGCGCGAGCTTGAATTCCCATTCGGCGGTCAGCTCGGGCGAAAACAGTTCCGGGATGCCGAGCCCGTGCAGCAGCGTGATCAGCGACGCCGCCTTCGGCGTGGCGATCAGCTCCTTGCCTTCGCGCAGGATATAGCGCTCGGCGATCAGTCCCTCGATGATCTGGGCGCGCGTCGCCGGTGTGCCGAGGCCCTTCTCGCGCATCGCTTCGCGCAGCTCGTCGTCCTCGATCGATTTGCCGGCGCCTTCCATCGCCGAGAGCAACGTCGCCTCGGTAAATCGCGGCGGCGGACGCGTTGTCAGCGGAACGACCTCGACGTTGTCGGTCGCCACCTGCTCCTCGCCTTCGAAGCGGCGCGTTTCGGGCGAGCGCGCGGTCTTCGCATCGGAACCTGCGGGAACCTCGCGCACGCGCACCGGCGTCAGCGTGGGTTCATCGCCCGTCGCTTCCTTGCCGTACACGGCGAGCCAGCCGGGCTGCACCAGAACCTTGCCTTCGGTCTTGAACGGCGCATCGCCCACGCGGGTGATGCGCGTCGTCACCAGGAATTCAGCGGCCGGGTGGAACACGGCGAGAAAGCGCTTGACGACGAGGTCGTAGAGCCTCGCCTCGACGTCGTTCAAGTGCCTGGGTCGTACGAGCGTGGGAATGATTGCGAAGTGATCGGAAATCTTCGTGTTGTCGAAGATTCGCTTGTTCGGCCGCACCCACTTGTGGCGGAGGATATTCCGGGCGTGCGTGCCGTACGCCGGCGTCTG
>JAICVH010000499.1 GCA_025935435.1 Burkholderiales bacterium | reverse complement strand
TGCCCGAACCGGTGTTGCAGCGCGCGCAAGCGGAACTCCTCGATTACCGCGGGAGCGGCATGTCGGTGATGGAGATGAGCCATCGCGGCAGCCAGTTCATGGCGATTCTCGCCAAGGCCCAGGCCGATCTGCGCAAGCTGCTCGGCATTGGCGATGGATACCGCGTGCTGTTCCTGCAGGGCGGCGCGCTCGGACAAAATGCGGCGGTGCCGCTCAACCTGCTGCCGCCGAACGGCGTCGCCGACTACATCGACACCGGTCACTGGGCGCAGAAGTCGATCGCCGAGGCCGGGAAATACGGTCGGGTCAACGTCGCAGCCTCGAGCGCGGATCAGAATTACACGTACGTGCCGCGTGTGCCGTCGTGGCAGCGATCGAAGGACGCAAGCTACGTCCACGTAACGACCAACGAAACGATCGGCGGCGTCGAGTATTTCGACATTCCCGACATCGGCGATACGCCGCTGGTTGCAGACGCGTCGTCGCACATCCTGTCGCGGCCGCTCGATGTCGCGAAGTTTGGTGTCATCTACGCGGGCGCGCAGAAAAACATCGGCCCCGCGGGTCTGACCGTCGTGATCGTCCGCGACGATCTGACCGGCCGGGCGCGGCGCGAATGCCCGAGCGTGCTCGACTACGCCGTGCAGGCGAAGTCCGATTCGATGTTCAATACGCCGTCGACGTTCGGGATCTACCTTGCCGGGCTCACCTTCGAATGGCTGCTCGCGCAGGGCGGCCTCGCGGCGATCGAGCGCGTGAACATCGCCAAGGCCGAAGCGCTCTACACGGAGATCGACCGTAGCGGCTTCTATCGCAATCCCGTGCGAAAATCCGATCGCTCACGCATGAGCGTGCCGTTCTTCCTGCGGGACGAATCGTTGAACGACGCTTTCCTCGAAGGGGCGAAACAGCGCGGACTGACGCAGCTCAAGGGCCACCGCGCCGTCGGTGGCATGCGCGCGTCGCTGTACAACGCGATGCCGCTCGCGGGCGTCCACGCGCTCGTCGATTGGATGGGCGAATTCGAGCGCACGCATGGCTGACGCGTCGTCGGCGGCGGACGACCGCGACGATGATGTGGACGGACGGCTGCGCGTCCATCGCGACGCGATCGATGTGCTCGACCGCGAGATCCTTGCCCGCCTGAACGAGCGCGCCGTGCACGCGCAGGCGATCGGCGCGCTCAAGGCCGGCAGTCGCAGCGTCGCCTATCGGCCCGACCGCGAGGCGAACGTTCTCGCTCGTCTTTGCGAGAGCAACGGCGGACCGTTGTCCGACGCGGCGATCGTCGGTGTGTTCAGGCAGGTGATGTCGGCGTGCCTCGCGCTCGAGCAGAAGCTCCGCATCGCTTACCTCGGCCCCGCCGGCACGTTCAGCCACGCCGCGGTGGGCAGGCATTTCGGTCAGTTCGTCGACGCGCTGCCGTTCGCGACGATCGACGAAATCTTCCGCGCCGGCGAGTCGGGCCGTGCTGACTACGTCGTCGTCCCCGTCGAGAATTCAACCGAAGGCGCAGTCGGTCGCACGCTCGACCTCATGTATTCGACCGAGCTGTCGATCTGCGGCGAGATCAAGCTGCGTGTGCAGCAGAACCTTCTGTCGAACGCGGGTAGTCTTGCTCATATCGCCAAAGTCTATTCGCATGCGCAATCGCTCGCGCAGTGCGCGCAATGGCTCGCGCGTCATCTGCCTGCGGCGCAGCGAATTCCGGTATCCAGCAATGCGGAGGCTGCCCGGCTCGCATCCCGGGAGAGCGATGCGGGTGCGATCGCCGGCGAAATCGCCGCGTCCATTTACGGCGTTGCCGTGCTCGCTCCGCACATCGAGGACGAACCGAACAATACGACACGCTTCTGGGTGCTCGGCCATCAATCGGTGCCGCCCTCGGGACACGACGAAACGTCGCTGGTGATGTCGGCGATCAATCGTCCGGGCGCCATGCACGCGCTGCTCGAACCGTTTGCGCGCCACGGCGTGTCGATGACGCGCATCGAGTCGAGGCCCGCGCGAACGGGCCTGTGGGAATACCTGTTTTACGTCGATATCCTCGGCCATCGCGAGGACCCGATCGTTGCGGCGGCGCTCGCAGAACTTTCGGCCAAGGCCTCGTTTCTCAAGCTGCTGGGGTCGTATCCGGCCGATCGATTGCTCCCCGAGCATGCGCGCGATCTCCGCACCGGGAACGACGCGGCCGCGGTCGGACGGTGATCAAGTTCGGCTACTCACCGCCGCCGGCAAGCGCGCTCGAACGCGCGCCGGAATACGTGCGTGCGATTGCACCCTACGTCGGTGGAAAGCCGATCGACGAGGTCGCGCGAGAACTCGGCATCGACGCCGCGACGATCATCAAGCTCGCATCGAACGAGAATCCGCGCGGTCCAAGTCCTCGTGTGCTCGACGCGATCGCGACCGCCGCGCGCGATTTGACGCGTTATCCGGACGGCAACGGATTTGCGCTCAAGGCGGCACTGTCCGAGACGCTCAATGTCGGCGCGGACCAGATCGTGCTTGGCAACGGCAGCAACGATGTGCTCGAACTCGCGTCGCAGGCGTTTTTGCGCCCGGGCGACCATGCCGTGTATTCGCAATATGCGTTCATCGTCTATCCCTTGGCGACACAGGCGCGCGGAGCCCTGGGGATCGAGGTCCCGGCCGACGACTACGGGCACGACCTCGACGCGATACGCGCGGCGATCACGCCGAAGACGCGGATCGTGTTCATCGCGAATCCGAACAATCCGACGGGAACCTGGCTTGCGGGTCCCGCTGTCGAATCGTTCGTCGCGAGCGTTCCGAAGGACGTGCTGGTGGTTCTCGATGAGGCCTACAACGAGTTTCTCGATCCGTCTGAACGC
>JAICVH010000682.1 GCA_025935435.1 Burkholderiales bacterium | reverse complement strand
CGCGACGCGCGTTCATCGAAACGAACGCGCTCGGCGTACGCAACCTCGACGTCTGATGATCCGAAACCTTTATTGCGCGACGGCGCTCGCCGTCGCGCTGCTCCTCACTGCATCGCTTGCGCACGCGCAAGCGTCGACGCGTCTGATCGTGCGCATGAAGACGGACACGTCGAAAACCGCGCTGACACCCAAGGCGCGCATCGAAAAGCTGGGCGAGTCGGCGGGTGCGCCGCTGCGCCATCTGCGCGCGATGGCGCTCGGCGCCGACGTCATCAGCGTCACCGGCGATCGCGCGACCGCGGCGCGCGTCGCCGCTGCACTGGCAACGAATCCCAACGTCGAGTTCGTGCAGGTCGACCATCGCCGGCATGCTGCGGTGATCAACGATCAGTATTCCATTGCGCAGCAGTACCTGTCGAACTCGGCGGGCGGGATCAGTGCGACATCGGCGTGGAATGTCACGCATGGTTCGAGTGCGGTCGTCGTTGCCGTGCTCGACACCGGCGTGCGTCCGCACGCGGGCATGGCCGGCCGCATCCTCCCCGGCTACGACATGATCTCCGACGCGCAAACCGCCAACGACGGTAACGGCCGCGATGCCGACGCGCTCGATCCGGGCGACTTCGTGACGTCGAGCGAAGCGGACGACGAGTGCCACGAGACGCCCAGTTCGTGGCACGGCACGAGTGTCTCGGGCGTCATCGGCGCCAACACCAACGACGGCATCTGGACGGCCGGTATCGACTGGGCGGCGAAGATCCTGCCGGTGCGCGTTCTCGGCAAATGCGGCGGTTTCGATTCCGATATCGTCGACGGCATCGCGTGGGCTGCAGGGCTCGCCGTGCCGGGCGTGCCGCCGAATCCCACGCCCGCGCACGTCATCAACATGAGCCTCGGCGGCGCGGAAGCATGCCCGCCGATCTACCCTGCGGTGATCAGCGCGGCGTACGCGCATGGCGTCACGCGCGCCGTCGTCGTTGCTGCCGGCAACGATGCAGCCGATGTCGCCGGGCATTCGCCGGCGAGTTGTGCCGGCGTCATCAACGTCGCCGCGACGACGCTCGATGGCTACCTCGCCGGTTACAGCAACTTCGGCGCCGGTGTCACGTTGTCGGCACCCGGCGGAACGTTTTCACGAACATTCGGCGTCGGCAGCATTTTCGCGCTGTCGAACACGGGCCGCACGACGCCTGGCGATGATGCAATCACCCACACTGGCGGCACCAGTTTCGCAGCACCGATGGTCTCGGGTGCGATTTCGCTGATGCTCGCCGTCGCGCCCTCGCTGTCGCACAGCGAGATCGTCGATATCCTGAAGGCGACGGCCAAGCCGTTCCCCACGGGCAGCGACTGCTCGACAGCGCGCTGTGGCGCGGGCATCGTGAATGCGGATGCCGCCGTTCGCGCGGCAGCCGCGCTGTCGGGCGCGGCGACGCCGAACTACGAGGGCCTGTGGTGGAAGTCGCCCGCTGGCATCGAGTCGGGCTGGGGTCTCAATCTCGCGCACCAGGGCGACGTCATCTTTGCGACGTGGTTCACGTACGACGTGACGGGCAAGGCGTGGTGGCTCGTCATGACCGCGAACCGCACGGCGACCAACATCTTCTCCGGAACGCTCTACGAGACGCGCGGACCGGCGTTCAGCGCGGTCCCTTTCGACCCGAACGCGGTCACGAAGTCCTCGGTCGGTACGGCGACGCTCACCTTCGGCGACAACGACAACGGAACGTTCTCGTACACCGTCAACGGCGTCCAGCAGATCAAGCCGATCACGCGCGAGGTCTTCGGGCCGTTGCCGACGTGCACGTTCGGCGGCGAGGCGAACCTTTCGAGCGCGACGAATTACCAGGATCTATGGTG
>JAICVH010000414.1 GCA_025935435.1 Burkholderiales bacterium | reverse complement strand
CCGATGACGCGCAGCTTCTCGCGGTGAGCATAGTAGGTGAGCGCCTCGACGACGTCAGAGCCGGCGTGGACGAAATCGCGGTGAAGCTGCGTAACGACCTCGGGGTGCTCGAGGACCACTTCGGGCACGAACGCGCCCGCCTGCAGGTAGCCGCGCCGCTCGAGTTCGAAGACGTAGCCTTCGGCGCAGATGACGGGGCCTGCATCGAGGCGCTGCGAAAGCGTGGTGCGTTGGGATGTCGTCATGACCTTGGTCCGGTGATCCGGGTTATCGAAGACGCCGACGACTATCGCACCTTCCCACGAATGCGACGCGTCGGCATGCGACGCGCATTGTCGTCGATGCGACACTGGGGACGCGTCCTCGCTCGTACGACGCGCCGCGCTCCGACTGTCCGTGCCGGACTATCCGATGTCGCATCTGGAACACTCGGCGCGCGGGCGCGCGATTATCCTTGCGAGGGCGGATGGGCATAATCGCCCGGCGAGGACGGCGTGGAGACGTTGGCGTTCATCTTGCAGAACCTGCCGGCCATAGGCCAGCGAACGATCGAGCACGTGTCGATCGTCGGCGTCGCCGTCGGGCTTGGCGTTCTCACCGGCGTGCCGATCGGCATTGCGATCACGCAGAACCAGCGTGCGGCCGACATCGTCCTCTACATTGCGGCGATGATCATGACGATCCCGTCGATCGCGCTGTTCGGCGTCATGATTCCGGTCCTGTCGCTGATCGGTCAGGGAATCGGCTATCTTCCGGCCGTCATCGCGGTGCTGCTCTATTCGCAGCTGCCGATCATCAGGAACACGTATACGGCGATCAGCAACATCGACCCGGCACTGCGCGAAGCGGCGCGCGGCATGGGCATGTCGTCGCTCGAGCGCTTGCGTCAGGTCGAGATTCCGCTCGCCGTGCCCGTGATCATGGCCGGCGTGCGTATCGCCGTCGTCATCAACATCGGCATCACGGCCATCGCCACATATATCGGTGCAGGCGGCCTGGGAGCGTTCATCAGCCGCGGCATTTCACAGACCGATTCGCGCCAGCTCATCACGGGCGCGCTGGCGGTCAGCGTGCTCGCGATCGCGGCCGATTACCTGCTGCTGTGGGTGCAGCATCGACTGACGCCCGTGGGCATACGAGCAACGCGGCTGCACGCCGCGCGGCGGCCGATCGAAGCGGAGGCGCCGGCATGATCAGGCTCGAGAATCTCACGAAGGCGTTCGATACGCCGGCCGGAACGGTGATCGCGGCGGATCGGATCAACCTCGACGTCGCCGACGGTGAGATCTGCGTGCTGCTCGGCCCGTCGGGCTGCGGCAAGACGACGACGCTCAAGATGATCAATCGGCTGATCGAGCCGACGTCCGGAAAGATCTACATCGACGGCAAGGACACCGACCGCCAGGATCCGGTCGAACTGCGGCGCACGATCGGCTACGTGATCCAGCAGATCGGCCTATTTCCCAACATGACGGTCGAGGAGAACATCTGCGTCGTTCCGAAGCTGCTGGGCTGGGATCTCGTCAAGGCGCGCGCACGGGCAAGCGAGCTGCTCGCGACGATCAATCTCGAACCCGCGTTGTTCCTGAAGCGCTATCCCAAGGAACTCTCCGGCGGGCAACAGCAGCGCGTCGGCGTGGCGCGCGCGCTCGCCGCCGACCCGCCGGTGCTGCTGATGGACGAGCCGTTCGGCGCGATCGATCCGATCAACCGCGAGGTGATCCAGGACGAATTCCTGAAAATGCATCACCGGCTGAAAAAGACGGTGATGTTCGTGAGCCACGACATCGACGAGGCCGTGAAGATGGCGGACAAGGTCGCCATCTTCCGCGCCGGCAAGCTCGAGCAGTTCGACAGCCCCGACAACATTCTCGCGCATCCGGTCAACGACTTCATTGCGGATTTCGTCGGCACCGATCGCACGCTCAAGCGGCTGCGGCTGGTCAAGGTCGAATCGGCATTGCATAGCGCGATGCCGCGCGTCATTCCGGAAGATGATCTCGAGCGCGCGACAACACTGATGAACGAGCACGATCACGAGTTCATCGTCATGGTCGACGCCGGTGGCCGACCGCAGGGCTACGTGCGACGCGACGCGTGCAGGGGACAGCAGGGCACCGTCGGCGAGTACGGCACGCGGCTCCCCGCCACCGTGAGTCTCGACGAGGACCTGCGCGCAGCCGTATCGAAGATGTTCATGTACGACGTGCCCTGGTTGACGTGCGTCGACCGCGACGGCCTGTTTGCAGGCGTCGTCACGCAACGCGGCATCACGCGGCTCCTCGGTGAAACGTACCGCGATCCGGCGCAACGGGTGGTCTGACGTTCATGCGCGCCGCAGTGACCGGCCGTGGCGTGATGATCGTGCTCGTCATCGCAGCTTTCCTGCTCGGAATCGCCGCCCAGCGCGGCGGTCTGATCGATTCGATCGTCAAGTATCGCGGCGACATTGCTTTTCTCACCCGGCAGCACATGCAGCTGGTGGCGATTTCCGGCGGTCTCGCGATTGCGATCGGCGTGCCACTGGGCCTGTGGCTGAGTCGTCCCGTGATGCGGCGGGCGGCCGAATCGATCATGCAGGCGTTGAATCTCGGCAGCACGATTCCGACGCTCGCCGTGCTTGCGCTCGCGATGAGCCTGCTCGGCATCGGTGTCGTGCCGGCGATCTTCGGCTTGTGGGCGGCGTCGCTGCTGCCGATCGTGCGCAACACGTACGCCGGCATGCTCGGCGTTCCGGGCTATCTGGTCGAGGCCGCGAACGGCATGGGCATGCGGCCGACCCAGATCCTGCAGGCGGTGGAGGTTCCGAATGCGCTGTTCGTCATCTTCGCGGGGATTCGAACGGCGCTCGCCATCAACGTCGGCACGGCGCCGCTCGCGTTCCTGATCGGCGGCGGCGGCCTGGGCGAACTCATCTTCACCGGCATCGACCTGAACGAACCGGGCATGATGCTGGCTGGCGCGATTCCGACGGCGCTGCTCGCGGTGCTCGTCGATTTCCTCGTGGGTGTACTTGCTTTTTGGGTGGTTCCGCGCGGTGTCAACCCGCTGCGCTGAGCATATTCGGCAGTGGGAAACGCAATCAACGGAGGGTGGCAAATGAAGCTGACACGCATTTTCGCGTTCCTTGCAGGCGCAGTGCTCCTGGTCGATGCAACAGCCGCGATCGCGCAGAACATCGTCGTCGGGGGCAAGAACTTCACCGAGCAGCAGATCATGTCGCAGATGACCGCGCAGCTACTGCAGGCGAAGGGCTTCAAGCCGGACGTCAAGGCCGGCATGGGCAGCGCCGTATTGCGGCAGGCGCAGGAGAGCGGCCAGATCGACGTGTACTGGGAATACACGGGCACGTCGCTGATCACGTACAACAAGATCACCGAT